>NZ_JBVVQE010000038.1:0-63024 GCF_055811435.1 Mesorhizobium sp. WSM4837 | reverse complement strand
GCGGCGTGGCACGCGGGTTCGTCCGCGGGCGGGTGCACCCCCCCCCCCGCCCCCCCCCCGCGGGGGGGCCCCCCCCCCCCCGCGGCCCCCCCCCCCCCCCCACCTCTCCCCCGATCGACGGGGGAGAGGAAAGCGCGCGAACTCCAGGCTCCCTTCCTCTCCCTCCGGAGGGGGGAGAGGTGGCGCTGCGAAGCAGCGACGGAGTGGGGGATGGCCTGGGAGAGCAACTGCCAATTGAAGCAAGAAGCCTTCGACGCTTCCCAAGTAAAATGGCCGGCAGGCCAAAGGGGGTGCCGCGTGATGCCTAAACGTTGCGCTATCACACAAATCTCCCGCCTCGCCCACCGCGCCAGCGGCAGTGCAGCCGCCAACCGGATGGTGCCGGAAGAGACGCCGGTGGCGTTCTCCTTTGCCGGAACCACTCACGCGGTGATGATGGCAAGTCCGGCCGATTTCGAGGATTTCGCGCTCGGCTTCTCGCTGACCGAAGGCATTGTCGCCGACGGCCGGGAAATCGAGGCGATCGAGGTCGAGGATCACGGCGCCGGCATCGACATCCAGATCAGGCTGAAGGACCAGGCCAATACGCGCTTCGAGGCGCGGCGCCGACGCCTGGCCGGCCCGGTCGGCTGCGGGCTGTGCGGCATCGAGTCGATCGAGGAGGCGATGCGCTCGGTCGAGGCGGTCGGTTCGTCACGACTTACACTTAACACCGACGACATCGTCCTTTCGGTCAGGCTTTTGTCGAAAGCGCAGCCGCTTCATGCCGAGACCGGTGCGGTCCATGCCGCCGGTTTTTATATCCCCGGCAAGGGCATCGTCATGGCGCGCGAGGATGTCGGCCGCCACAATGCGCTCGACAAGCTGGCCGGGGCGCTCGCCAAAGCCGGCATCGATGGCACCTTGGGTGCTGTCGTGGTGACATCGCGCGTTTCGGTCGAGATGGTGCAGAAGACGGCGGCGATCGGCGCTGCGTTCATCATTGCCGTTTCGGCGCCGACGGCACTTGCCATCCGTACCGCCGGGGACGCCGGCATGACGCTGGTGGCTTTGGTGCGCGGCGATGATTTCGATATTTTTACCCACCCCGACCGGGTGGCTACCGGAGTTGCCAAGCATGTCGCATGACGAAGGCCACATCATGAGCACCAGCGAAAAGCTGGTCCGCATGGCCAACCAGATTGCCACCTTTTTTCACTCCAAGCCGCGCGAGGAAGGCGTTGCCGGCGTCGCCGAGCACATCAACAAATTCTGGGAGCCGAGGATGCGGCGGCAACTGTTCGAGATGCTGGACGATGGTGGCGAAGGCTTCAACGAGCTTGTCGTGGCCGCCTCGGCAAGGATCAAGCGGCCGGCCGCATCGGAAGCAGCGGGCTTCGGCGCCAATGCCGGGGGCGTCGTTCCAAGCGGCAAGGGCCTTGGGGCCGGTGAGTCGAATACCGGGATCGCCGCTTCGCAGAAGTAGGCCCGGTGCTGCCCCTCATCCGGCCCTTCGGGCCACCTTCTCCCCGTCAACGGGGAGAAGAAAAAGGCGCTACCCGTGCGCCACCATCACATGGCGCACGGCGGTATAATCCTCCAGCGCATAGAGCGACATGTCCTTGCCGTAGCCGGACTGCTTCAGCCCGCCATGCGGCATCTCGTTGGTCAGCATGAAGTGGGTGTTGATCCAGGTGCAGCCATATTGCAGCCGGGCGGCCGTCGCCATGGCGCGCGAGACATCCTTGGTCCACACCGAGGACGCAAGGCCATAGTCGCTGTCATTGGCCCAGTTCACCGCCTCGTCGACCTCGGCAAAGCGGGTGACGGAGACAACCGGCCCGAACACTTCGCGGCGCACGATCTCGTCCTCCTGCAGCGCGCCGGCGACGACGGTCGGCTGATAGAAGAAGCCGGTGCCCTCGCCCGGCTTGCCGCCGGTGGTGATCTCGATGTGCTTAAGCTCCGAGGCGCGCTCGACGAAACTCGAGACGCGGTCGCGCTGGCGGCGTGAGATCAACGGTCCGATCTCGTTTTCGGTGTCGTCGGGGCGGTTGTATTTGATGGTCGAGACGGCGGAGGAAAGGTCGGCGACGAGCTTGTCGTAGATCTTCTTGCCGGCATAGATGCGGCAGGCGGCGGTGCAGTCCTGGCCGGCATTGTAATAGCCGAAGGCGCGCAGGCCATTGACCACCGCGCCGAGATCGGCGTCGTCGAAGACGATGACCGGAGCCTTGCCGCCTAGTTCGAGATGCGTGCGCTTGACCGATTTGGCGGCGGCCTGCAGCACCTTCTTGCCGGTGGCGACATCGCCGGTGATCGAGATCATGTTGATTTTCGGGTGGTTGATCAGCGTGTTGCCGACGCTGTCGCCTCTGCCGAGCACGACGTTGACGACGCCCTCGGGCAGTATCTCGGCAAGGATTTTTGCCAGCTTCAGCGCCGTCAGCGGCGTCTGCTCGGACGGCTTGAAGACGACCGTATTGCCGCCGGCAATCGCAGGCGCCAGCTTCCAGGCCATCATCATCAGCGGGTAGTTCCACGGCGCGATCGAGGCGACGACGCCGATGGCATCGCGGCGAACCATCGAAGTGTGGCCGGGAATGTATTCACCGGCGACCTGGCCGGGCATCGAGCGGACAGCGCCGGCAAAGAAGCGGTAGCAGTCGACGATCGCCGGGATTTCGTCGTTGAGCACGGCATTGATCGGCTTGCCGCAATTGAGCGCCTCGAGGGCGGCGAAATCTTGCGCCGCGGCCTCGATGCGATCGGCGATTTTCAGGAGATAGGCTGAGCGCTGCGCCGGCGTGGTGCGCGACCAGGTGACGAAGGCCTTTTCGGCCGCCAGCACCGCGGCCTCGATCTGCGCCTGGCTGGCTTCAGGCAGGTTGAGGATAGTCGCCCCGGTCTTCGGATTGAGGATCGGCTCCTCGGTCTCGGTGCCCTTCTCGAATTTCGATCCGATCAGCATCTTTGTGTCCATGGCAATCTCTCCCTTATGGATTCTTGACGTCATTTGCCCGAACCGGCGATCTGGTCGCCGTCGCGGGTCAGGTAATAGGCGACGAGGATGGGCAGCAGCGTCACCAGCACGACGACCATGGCCACGACATTGGTGACCGGGCGCTGGCGCGGACGGATCAATTCCTCCAGCATCCAGATCGGCAGCGTCTGCTGCTGGCCGGCGGTGAAGGTGGTGACGATGACCTCGTCGAACGACAGCGCAAAGGCAAGCATGCCGCCGGCCAGCAGCGCGGTGGCGATGTTGGGCAGCACGACATGCCGAAACGTCTGGAAGCCGTCGGCGCCGAGGTCCATCGACGCCTCGATCATCGAGCCGGAGGTGCGGCGAAAGCGGGCGACGGCGTTGTTGTAGACGACGACGACACAGAAGGTGGCGTGGCCGAGCACGATTGTCCAGAACGAGAACGGAATCTCGGCCAGCGAAAAGGCCGAACGCAGCGCGATGCCGGTGATGATACCGGGCAGCGCGATCGGCAGGATGACCAGCAGCGAGATGGTTTCGCGGCCAAAGAACCGTGTTCGCGACACGGCGGCCGCGCAGAGCGTGCCGAGGATCAGGGCGACGAGTGTCGAGATGGCGGCGACACGGACCGACAGCGACAGCGCTTCCCACACGTCCGGGCGGTTCCAGGTGACGGCGAACCATTGCATGGTCAGCCCCGGCGGCGGCCAGGCGAAGCTCTTTTCCTCGGTCGTGAAGGCATAGACGAAGATCAGGAAGATCGGCAGATGCAGGAACAGCAGGCCGCAGGCGGCGGCGACCTTCAGGCCGAGAGGAGCGGATGGTGAGCCATCAGAGCGCATCGAAGGCCCCCATGCGCTTGGCGCCCCAGAGGTAGAAGCCCATGATGACGATCGGCACCACGGTGAAGGCGGCTGCGAGCGGGATGTTGCCGGCGGTGCCCTGCTGCGAATAGACGGCCTGGCCGATGAACAGCCGCGAGGTGCCGATGATCTGCGGGATGATGTAGTCGCCCAGCGTCAGCGAGAAGGTGAAGATCGAGCCGGCGACGATGCCCGGCAGCGCCAGCGGGAACAGCACGTTGCGGAAGGTCTGGCCGGGCGAGGCGCCGAGATCGGACGAGGCCTCGACCAGATTGCCCGGCACGCGCTCAAGCGCCGCCTGCACCGGCAGGATCATGAACGGCAGCCAGACGTAGACGAAGACGATGAAGGTGCCGGTGGACGACACCGACAGCGAGTTGCCGCCGACGACCGGCAGCGACAGCCAGCCATCGAGCAGCCATAGCAGATGCAGCTTGGCGAGCAGCCAGGTGAGAATGCCTTCCTTGGCGAGAATGAGCTTCCAGGCGTAGATCTTGACCAGATAGCTCGACCACAGCGGCAGCATCACGCCGAGATAGAACAGCGCTTTCCAGCGGCCGCGCGCATAGCGGGCCGCGTAATAGGCGATGGGAAAGGCGATGGTCGCCGAGGCGAGCGTGACCAGGGCCGCCATCGTCACCGTGCGCAGGATGATGTCGAGATTGGCGGCCTGCAGCAGGTCGCCATAGGTCTTCAGCGTGAACTGCCGGTTGATGAGGCCGGAGAATTCGTCGATCGAGAAAAAACTCTGCAAGAGCAGCGCGAACAGCGAGCCGACATAGACGATGCCGAGCCACAGGACCGGCGGCAGCAGCATCAACAGCAGCAGCAGCTTCGGCTTGCGCCAGAACAAGTCGGACAGGGCGCCGCGCACGCCGCCGCTTCCCGGCAGGATGGCGGGAACGGGATTGGAGTTGAGCGCGGCGATTGTCATGACGCCGCTCTGTCTTGGCGGAGGATATTTGGGAGGCCGCGATCCTTCGCGCCCCCCTTTGTCCTGCCGGACATCTCCCCCACTTGGGGGGAGATCGGCAGCTTCGCCGGCGGCGCCTCTTCTGCAACGTTGGTGACTGGCGAAAGTGGTTGCAACAGCCGATCTCCCCCCTCGTGGGGGAGATGTCCGGCAGGACAGAGGGGGGCGCCGTAGAGCGTCTTGCCTCGGCTAGCCACAATTGCCGACAGCGCCATCATCCCGGCTCGTCCATCAGATGCAAATGCTCGCGGTTGAAGGTGAGCACGACCGCCTCGCCTTCCCTGGGCAATTTCGCACCGGCCGGCACAATGGCATGCAATCTCAACCCGTCGGCGTCGAGCGCCAGTCTGGTCGTGGCGCCGAGATAATTGGTCGAGACGAGACGGGCGGCAACGCCGTCGCCCTTCGCCGCCCGGCCGATGCGAATGGCTTCAGGGCGCAGGCTGCCCCAGCGATGCTGGCCGGAATAGCGCTGAACGAAATCCGGCGGCAGCACATTGGACGAGCCGACGAAATCGGCGACGAAGCGCGTCCTCGGCCGCTGGTAGATGTCCTCCGGCGTGCCGATCTGCATGATCTTGCCGTCGTTGAAGACGGCGACGCGGTCGGCCATCGACAGCGCCTCGCCCTGGTCGTGGGTGACGAAGATGAAGGTGATGCCGAGCGCCTTCTGCAGCGACTTCAGCTCCTCCTGCATGTTTTCGCGGAGCTTGAGGTCGAGCGCGCCAAGCGGCTCGTCGAGCAGAAGCACCTTCGGCTGGTTGACCAGCGCGCGGGCGAGCGCGACGCGCTGGCGCTGTCCGCCGGAAAGCTGGCTCGGGCGGCGGGCGCCGTAGCCGGGAAGCCGGACCAGCGACAATGCTTCCTCGGCCGCCTGCTGCCGTTCGGGCTTGCCGACACCCTTGACCATCAGCCCGTAGGCGACGTTTTCGAGCACGTTCAGATGCGGGAACAGCGCGTAGTCCTGAAACACGGTGTTGACGTTTCGGCGATAGGGCGGAACGCCTTCGGCGCGTTCGCCGAAAATGGAGATCGAGCCCGATGTCGGCTGCTCGAAGCCGGCGATCAAGCGCAGGCAGGTCGTCTTGCCAGAACCCGAAGGTCCAAGCATGGCGAAGAACTCGCCCGGCACGATGTCGAGATCGACCATGTCGACGGCGCGCACGCTGCCGAAATGGCGCGAGACTTTCTGGAAGGAAACGGCTGATGTCATGGGCTGTCCTGATCTGCCAGGCTCGTCAATTCAGGCGACAGCGCTGACCCTCATCCGCCTGCCGGCACCTTCTCCCCGTAGGGACGTGGAGAAGGGGCCAGCCGCAACGCTCGCGACCCCCTCTCCCCGTTGTTCACGGGGAGGGGGTAAGGGTGAGGGGCAGCGCCAACTGGCGAGCAATGCGAAACGAACTCACCGTCCGCCGATGACGCCGATATAGTCCGACACCCAGCGATAGTAAGGCACGCACTGGTCCTGGGTGGCGCATTTCGACACCGGCGTCTTCCAGAACTTGATCTTTTCGAAATTGTCGTAGCCGTTGGTCTTGCAGCCTTCGTCGCCGAGCAATTCGTTGCCCTTGCAGGCAGCCGGCACCACCGGCAGCGAACCGAACCAGGCGGAGACATCGCCCTGCACTTTCGGCGACAGCGAGTGCTCCATCCACATATAGGCGCAGTTCGGGTGGGCTGCGTCGGCTGCCAGCATGGTCGTGTCGGCCCAGCCGGTCACGCCTTCCTGGGGGATGGTCGAAGCGACCGGCTTCTTGGCAGCAACCAGCGTGTTGACCTGATAGGGCCATGAACCGGAGGCAACGACGCCTTCGTTCTGGAAATCGTCGACCTGGATGGCGGCGTCATGCCAGTAGCGTCCGACCAGCGTGCGCTGGACGCGCAGCAGATCGAGGGCGGCCTTGTACTGGTCCTCGGTCAGCTCGTAGGGATCCTTGATGCCGAGCTCCGGCTTGTGGAACATCAGATAGTTGGCGGCATCGGCGATGTGGATCGGCCCGTCATAGGCCTGGACGCGGCCCTTGTTCGGCTTGCCGTCGGGCAAGGTCATCTCCTCGAAGACGACGTTCCAGCTCTTCGGCGCTTCCTTGAACACCTCGGTGTTGTACATCAGCACGTTCGGCCCCCACTGGTAGGGGGCGCCGTAGTGGATGCCGCCGACCGTGAACCACGGCGCATCCTTCAGCCGGTCGTCGACCGTGCTCCAGCTCGGGATCAGATCGGTGTTGATCGGCTGGACCCGCTTGCCGGCGACAAGGCGCAGCGAAGCGTCGCCCGAGGCGGTAACGAGGTCAAAACCGCCCTCGTTCATCAGCGCGACCATCTCGTCGGAGGTGTTGGCGGTCTTGATGTTGACCTTGCAGCCTGTGTACTTCTCGAAAGACGTGACCCAATCATAGTTCTTGTCGGTTTCGCCGCGTTCGATGTAGCCGGGCCAGGCGACAATGTTGACCTGGCCTTCGCCCTTGCCGAGTTCCTTAACCTGGGCGATCGCCTGGCCGGAGAAGGCCAGCGCGACCGTCAATGCAGTGCATGACTTCAGGAATGAATTCATCGTCGATCTCCCATTTGAGGGCCGCACTCTCGCGGTGGCTTTGCTCCCTGATCATGAAGGTGCTGTGAAATTTCCGGTTTCGCAAATTCATTTATCAGAAAGGCGATATCGGTTTTTCCGATAGATCAGCGGCCGTTCTTGTCCGGCCGCTGACGAACCATGCGCTGCGACTGGGCAAGCCCGATGAAGTCGCGCGCGGCCTGCGGCAGGCCGGAGCCGCGCCGCCAGACCGTGCCGACCTGGACAACCGGCAACGAGCCCGAAATATCGCGCGATTCGATGCGGTCGCCTTCAAGCGACCATGGCCGGTAGACGAGGTCGGGCAGCAGCGCCACGCCGGCGCCGGTGGCGACGAGGCTGCGCACCGCTTCGACCGAGCGGGTGCGGAAGGCGACATGCGGCTTGGCGGCGATCGCCGCCAGCAATTTTCCGGTATTCTCTTCGATCTCATCGACGGTCAGCATGATCAGCGGTTCCGAGGCGATGTCGCTGATGCCGATGATGTCGGCGCTGGACAGCGGATGGCCAAGCGGCAGCCATAGCCGGTAGGGCGAGACTTCGAGAATTTCCGATTGCAGGGCGGTGCGGTCGCGCAGGTTCGAGGTGACCATGACGGCGATGTCGAGCTTGCCGCCGACCAGCAGATGTTCGAGGTAGTCGCCATTGTCCTCGATGGCCGAGATCTCGACGCCCGGATAGGCGCGGCGATAGCGGGCGAGAAGGTCGGACAGGACATAGCCGGCGACCAGCGAGGTGACGCCGAGTTGCAGCCGGCCGCCAGCCGCCGCTTGCTCGCCGGAGAAGGCGCGGCGCGCATCGGAAACATCGGCAAGGATCTTTGTCGCGTGGCGCAGGAACTGGTGGCCCTTGTGGGTGATGTTGAGGCCGCGCGGATGGCGCTCGAACAGTTCGACGCCGAGATCGCCTTCGAGCTCCTTGATCGCCTCGGTGACCGACGATTGCGAGATGGACAGGTTTTGGGCGGCGCCAGACACTGTGCCTTGCTCGGCGACGGCGATGAAGAACTGCAATTGACGGATGGTGAAAGCCATCGCCGGACTAAACACCGGGACGGCAAGGAAGAAAAGCCGCCGATCCCAGGCTCACCGCATTACTGCTCTGGCCAGGTCAGATCCCGCTTTCGCTGCCGGCAATGCTGAGCCGTGCGCCAGCCTGGGCAAGCGCTGCGGCGATGGCGTGCGGCGGCGGCCGATCGGTGACGAGTTCGGAAAAACCGTCGAGGCCGCAGACCTGGACCAGGCCCTGGCGGCCGAACTTGGTGTGATCGGTGATGACGAGCGAGCGCTGGCCGCGCGACAGCACCATGCGGGCGAACTCCGCCTCGTCCAGATCATAGTCCATCACGCCGGTGACGGCATCGACCGCGCCAGTGGAGATCACAGCGTGGCTGACGGAAAAGCGGCTGACGAATGCAATGGCCGAGACGCCGAAGGCGGCGCCCGAATCGCTGCGCAGTTCGCCGCCGGCCATATAGACCTTGTTGCCGTTGACGGTGGCCAGCGTGCGGGCGATGTCGGAGGAGTTGGTGACCACCGTCAACCGCCGGTGACCGAGCAGTTCGCGGGCCAGGAAAGAGGTCGTGGTGCCGGTGTCGAGCATGATCGCTTCGCCGTCGCGGATGGTGGCGGCAACCATGCGGGCGATGGCGCGCTTGGCATCGGCATTCTCGCGCATACGCCGCTCGAACGGCGCCTCGCCGGCCATCGACGGCAGGCCGACAGCGCCATGCATCTTCAGGATCGAACCGTCACTGGTCAGCGGCTTGACGTCGCGGCGCACGGTCTCCAGCGAGACGCCCAGCCGGTCGGCCAGGCTGGCGATGGTGACGGTGCCTTCCTCATGGAGGAGACGCAGGATCTCGCCATGCCGCTTCGAGGGCATCGGTCTCACCCAATCGGTTTGTTGCGCTACTGACCGCTTCTAAGGCAAATCGGCCACAGTTTACAAGAAATCCTTGTGATTTCGGGCAAAAAGCCACAAGTTGTCGTTGACAAGCCGGATCACATGGCGCGACACTGGCTTGTGACAGGCTTCGGAACTGCCACGGGAGAACGATGGCAGAGCCGCACCAAAATTCGCCTGCCCGAACGTCCGGGAAATCGTCTGACGTAAGGGAAAAGGACTTTTTTGAATCCGCGGGGGCGGATGCCGGAGTCAAAGAACCCGGCACTGGGGCTCGTCGGTGCGGTGCGGGATACCGATCCCGGGATCCCGCACCGACGAGGACTTCGTATTGCTCCCTCCTGCCGGCCGCCCTCTTTGCGTCGCCCGCGACGCCTTGAACCCCGCGCAACGAGGGATTCACCCGTGACCGCCGAGGACCGCATCCGCGCCCTGCCCTGCTGGACCGGCAGCATCGAGATCGCGCCGCTGCCGGGCGGCCTGAGCAACGCCAACTATCTGGTCAAGGACGCCGCCGGGCGGCATGTCGTGCGCTTTGGCCAGGACTTTCCGTTCCATCACGTCTTTCGCGAGCGCGAGGTGATGACCGCGCGCGCGGCGCATGCCGCCGGCTTCGCGCCTGCCGTCCGCCATTCCGAGCCCGGCATCCTGGTAACGGAATTTCTCGGCGCCAAGACTTTTGTCGCCGAGGACGTCCGCGCCAATATCGACCGCGTCGCCGCCCTGATGCGCGGCTTCCATCGCGAGATGCCCAACCATGTCTCCGGCGCCGGCTTCATGTTCTGGGTATTCCATGTCATCCGCGACTATGCGCGCACGCTGGAGGAAGCCGACAGCCGCATGCGAAGCGAGTTGCCGCGGCTGCTGACGCTTGCAGACGAACTCGAACGGGCGCAGAAATTGCTGCCGATCGTCTTCGGTCATAATGACCTTCTGCCGGCTAATATTCTCGATGATGGCCACCGGCTGTGGCTGATCGATTTCGAATATGCCGGCTTCAACACGGCGATGTTCGACCTCGCCGGCGTTGCCTCGAACGCCACCATGAACGACGAGGAGTCCTTCGCCTTCCTGACCGCCTATTTCATGAAGGAGCCGGACGAGGCGATCCGCCGCTCGCATGCGGCCATGCAATGCGCATCGCTGCTGCGCGAGGCGATGTGGAGCATGGTTTCCGAACTCTATCTCGACGCACCAGGCATCGACTACGTCGCCTATACCGACGAAAACCTGACGCGGCTCGATGCCGCGCTGGAAAACTACAGAACAAAATACGGACAGATATCATGACCTTGCCCGCCCACGCCGAGATCGTCGTCATCGGCGGCGGCATAATCGGCTGTTCGACGGCTTATCATCTGGCGCGTGACCACAAGGCCGATGTCGTGCTCCTGGAACAGGGCAAACTGACTTCGGGCTCGACATGGCATGCGGCGGGGCTGGTCGGTCAATTGCGGTCTTCGGCCTCTATCACCCGCGTGCTCAAATATTCGGTCGATCTTTATAAGGGGCTGGAAGCCGAAACCGGGCTGGCCACCGGCTGGAAGATGACCGGGTGCCTCAGGCTCGCCACCAAAGCCGACCGTTGGATCGAGTATAAGAGGCTGGCGACGACGGCGAAAAGCTTCGGCATGGATATGCAGTTGCTGTCACCAGCCGAAGTCAAGGCAATGTGGCCGCTGCTGGCAACCGGCGATCTCGTCGGCGCCAGCTGGCTGCCGACCGACGGCCAGGCAAGCCCTTCCGACATCACGCAGTCGCTGGCCAAAGGCGCGCGCATGCACGGCGCCAGGCTGTTCGAGGATGTCCGCGTCACCGGCTTCGACATGCAGGATGGCCGCATCACAGCGATAAAGACCAACAGGGGCGATATCGCCTGCGACAAGGCGGTGAACTGTGCCGGGCAATGGGCGCGGCAGGTGGGGGCGCTAGCCGGCATCAACGTGCCGCTGCAGCCGGTGAAGCACCAGTACATTGTCACCGAGAGAATTGACGGGTTGGCGAGCGATGCGCCGACGATCCGCGACCCCGACCGCCGCATTTATTTCAAGGAGGAGGTCGGTGGGCTGGTGATGGGCGGCTATGAGCCGAACCCGCAAGCCTGGACGACCGATCTTCCCGGCGGCGATGTCCCTGACGACTGGCAGTTCCGGCTGTTCGACGACGACTACGATCATTTCGAGCAGCATATGAACCAGGCGATCAAGCGGGTTCCGGCGCTCGAAACCGCCGGCGTCAAGCAGATGATCAACGGGCCGGAGAGCTTCACGCCGGACGGCAATTTCATTCTCGGCGTGGCACCCGAATGCGCCAACATGTTCGTCGGCGCCGGCTTCAACGCCTTCGGCATCGCTGCAGGCGGCGGCGCCGGCTGGGTGCTGGCGCAGTGGGTCGTCGACGGCGAGGCGCCACTCGACCTGTGGGTGGTCGATATCAGACGCTTTTCCGACCTGCACCGCGACCGGCAATGGGTCCGCGACCGCACGCTCGAAGCCTATGGCAAGCACTATACGATCGGCTTCCCGCATGAAGAGTATGCCACGGGCCGGCCACGGATCGTGTCGCCGCTCTATGAACGGCTGCAAAAGCACCGCGCCGTGTTCGGCTCCAAGCTCGGTTGGGAGCGGCCGAACTGGTTTGCGCCCGAAGGCGTCGAGCCGAACGACATCTATTCGATGGGCCGGCAGAACTGGTTTTCGCCGGTCGGCGACGAGCACCGGCACGTGCGCGAGAACGTCGGCATCTTCGACCAATCGTCCTTCGCCAAATACGAAATGACCGGTGCGGATGCGCTGAAGGCGCTCGACTGGATCTGCGCCAACGACGTCGCCAAGCCGGTCGGCCGGCTGACCTACACGCAGCTTCTCAACACGCGCGGCGGCATCGAGGCCGACCTGACCGTGGCGCGGCTCGGCGAAGACCGATTCTACGTCGTCACCGGCACCGGCTTTAGGACGCATGACTTCTCGTGGATCGGCGACCATGTCGGCAACGAGCTCGACGTGACGCTCACCGATGTCACCGAGGATTTCGGCACGCTGTCGCTGATGGGGCCGCGGGCCCGCGACGTGCTGGCTGCGGTGACCGATGCGGACGTGTCGAACACCGCTTTCCCGTTCGGACAGGTGCGGGAAATCTCCATCGCCGGCACCACAGTTAGGGCGCTGCGCGTCACCTATGTCGGCGAGCTCGGCTGGGAGCTGCATGTGCCGATCGCGGCGACGGGCGAAATCTTCGACGCTCTGATGGCGGCGGGCGAGGAGCACAGCATCCGCCCGGTCGGCTACAGGGCGCTGGAATCGCTGCGGCTGGAAAAAGGCTACCGCGCCTGGGGCTCCGACATCACGCCCAACGACACGCCGCAGGAGGCCGGCCTTGGCTGGGCGGTGAAGCTTCGCAAGAACACAGATTTTCTCGGGCGGCGGGCGCTGGAAGAGATCGGCGGCGCGGTTCTGAAAAAACGCTTTGCCGGCTTCACCGTCGACGATTGCGAGATCGTGCTGCTCGGGCGCGAAACGATCCTGCGCAACAGCGAGCCGGTCGGCTACCTGACCAGCGGCGGCTATGGCTACACGGTCGGAAAGAACATCGGCTACGGCTATGTGCGCAACGCCGACGGCGTCAGCGACGATTTCCTCACCTGCGGCGACTACGAGCTGGTGGTGGCTATGGAGCGGACGCCGGCAAAAATCCATCTCGAGCCGCTTTACGACCCGGCCGGAGAAAGGATCAGAGCCTAAAGCGCGTCGCGTCTGAACGGCTTCATGCGAGGCGCTTTGAGTTCTTGTTTCTATGCATGTCGTTATCGCAAAACCGCTGCGCACTTTTGCGCGACATGCATAAGAGCGGGGATGGTCAGTTCACGCGCAGAACGAGACCGCGGCTGGGCACGGTGTCGGCCTCGCCCGGCATGGAGACATAGGGCGATGTCTCCTCGGCGCGCGTGACGACGCCCTTCGCCTCGAGGTCGGCTATCCCTGCGGAAAAGCCGGCGTCCCACAGGGTGTTCTTGACCGTCAGCACGATCATCCCGCCCGGCCGGCAGATGCGGATCAGTTCGTCCAGCCCCTCAGCGCCGACATGGCCCGAGGTGAAGACGCCGGCCGATATGATGCCGGCATAGGCTTCATCCGCGAAGGGCAGCGGGCCGCCGAGCGCCAGGCAGTGAAGCGCCGAATAGACGCCCTTGCGCGCTGCCTGGGCCAGCATGCCTTCGGAAATGTCGAGCGCCTCGACCTGCGGATAGCCCGCGATCTTCAGCCACTCGCCGATGAGCCCGGTGCCGGCACCGGCATCGAGGAGCGGTGCCGCGCCGCGCGGCAGGTGGCGGGCAAGCAGGGCAAGGCAGATGGTCGGATGGCGATAACCGGCCGCCGACATGTCGGCGTCGTAGGTGTCGGACCAGCGGTCGTAGAGCGCCGCCACCTCCTCTGGCCGCTTCGCTGCATAGGCCGCGGCGAGCGCGCCTTTGTTTTTCCTGTCCGCCATTACAGTCTCGTCCGCAAATCAAAGTGCCGCAGCGTTCTTAGCGCGTCGTACAGGAACGCACGGCGCTGGAGTGAACCGCATGCAAGCGATGATAGCCAAACGGCGAAATTTGTGGAACCGTCGTCACCACAAATAGACGCGAAAAGAGGGCAGAAGCGATGGTGGACGAGGAAGCACGCGCGGCGCTTGCAGCCATTCCGGCGCTGGCCGGCTACGAGGGACCGCTGGAGCGGCTGGGTGGCCTCACCAACCTCGTCTTCAGGGCTGGAGATGCCTGCCTGCGGATTCCCGGCAAGGGCACGCAGGAGTATATCAACCGCGCCAACGAGGCGGTGGCGGCGCGGGAGGCAGCGATGGCCGGCGTCAGCCCCGAGCTGCTGCATGTCGACGGCGAGACAGGCGTGATGGTGACGCGCTTCATCGCGGGCGCCGAGACGATGTCGCCGGATAAATTCAAGACCCGGCCGGGCAGTCCGGAGCGTGCCGGCAAAGCCTTCCGCAGATTGCATACATCCGGCGCGGTGTTTCCCTTCCGCTTCGAGCTGTTTGCGATGATCGACGACTACCTGAAGGTGCTGTCGACCAAGGACGTCGCCCTGCCTGCCGGTTACCACGACGTCGTTCGCGAGGCGGAAACCGTGCGCTCGGCGCTTGCCGCGCATCCCCTGCCTCTCGTCGCCTGTCACTGCGATCCGCTGTGCGAAAATTTTCTCGATACGGGCGACAGGATGTGGATCGTCGACTGGGAATATTCCGGCATGAACGACCCGCTCTGGGATCTCGGCGACCTCAGCGTCGAAGGCCAGTTTGATACGGCGCAGGAGGACGAGATGATGGGCGCCTATTTCGGTGGCGAGCCGACGCCGGCGGAGCGCGGCCGCATCGTCATCTACAAGGCGATGTGCGATCTCTTGTGGACGCTGTGGGGACTGATCCAGCTTGCCAACAGCAATCCGGCCGACGATTTCCGCGCCTATGCCGACGGTCGCTTTTCACGCTGCAGGGCGCTGATGGAGACGGCCGACTTCTCAACGCATCTGGCGGCGGTGCGCGCCGGTTAAGTGCCAAAACTCTGAACCTTAAGGCACCAGAAATCTGGACCCTAGTTGACACCTTTCGGCACGTTTTCGGGCGGCAACGTGTCGACCACTTTCTGGCGATGGAAGATGAACAGGCCGGCCAGCACGATGATGCCCGAGCCGATCAGGATGCGCGGGCCGGGCATGTCGCCGAAGAAGGCCAGCCCCAAGATGACGGCCCACAGCAGCAGGCTGTAATGCAGCGGCGCCAGCGTCGACGCCGGCGCCAGCTTCAGCGCCCTGGTGATCATCAGATGCGCGCCGCAGGAGACGATGCCAAGAAGCAGCATGGCGCCGAAATCGAGCGAGGACGGCGTCTGCCAGTTGCCGATGGTGAGAAACCCGCCGACCAGCAGCGTGCCGATGGTTTGCCAGGTAACGAGCGAGGTGTCGCTGGTGCTACGCAACCGCCGGTTGAGAATGATCGCGAAGGCGAATGAAATGCTTCCGGCCAGCGCGAAGGTCGACGACAGCGAAAACGCGGCCGAGGACGGTTCGAGCATGATCAGCACACCGCAGAACCCGACCAGAATCGCCATCCAGCGGCGCCAGCCGACCTTTTCACCAAGCAGCAGGTGGGACAGCGCCGCCACGTAGATCGGCCCTGCCATGTAGAAGCTCATGACGTCGGCGAGCGGCAGATAGACGACGGCGGCGTAGAACAGCGCCGTGTCAAGCGTCGTCATGACGACGCGCAAGACCTGCAGTTCCAGGCGCTCCATGCGGAACAGCCTGGCCGCGCCTTGACGCGCGATCATCGGACCGAGCACGAAAAAGGCGCCGATGGAACGGATCAGCACGACCTGGCCGACGGAAAAGCTGGCGACCAGCCATTTGCCCATCGCATCATTCAAAGCAAACAGGAAATCGCCGGCCAGCATCAGCAGAATGCCAGCCAAAAGCACGTTCCTGAACGTTGAATTCTGGGCTGTTGGCTGTGCCATGCCGATGTCGCTTCCTCCCGCATGAAAGCCCGGTGAGCAGCGTCGTAGACGCAAGCGGCCGCTTTGACGAGCGGAAATCGGGAAGCCGGCCAGACCAGGGACCGGAAATCGGCTGGGCCTGTACGGACGATCGCAACGGCCTACTTTGGCCGTGGCCGAATGATAACCGGACGATAGATCACCGGCCGATCCCAGGGATCGAAGACCGACGCACTTCTGAGCTCGGCGCGGCGCGCCAGATCGATGCGCTGCAGACATTCGGCGAAGGCATCATTCTTCCTGACGAAGCCGTAGGATCGACATTTCGCCTCATCCGCGGCACGACGGTCTTCGGCCGTCATGCAGCCTGCACAGGTCGCCGCCAACACGACCATCATCGCCGCCTTGTGCCACATGACATCCTCCTCGGCATAAAACTGGAGGTTGATTGTAGACTTGCGGTCAGGACCTATCAATCTGATCGATGGAGTTTTGCGACCGGCGATGCCTGCGGTTCACTGTTGCCGGCCGTCCGGCGATCGAGAGCCGTGTTTCCTGCCTGGCCCGCTCGGCCACCACCTTGCCCCTGGCGATGACACAGAGTCGCTCGGGACGCAGGCGCAAGGCCTCGACCGGATCGCCGGCATCGAGGACGACGAGGCTGGCGCGCTTGCCGACCGACAGGCCGAAATGGTCGAGGCCCATGATGGCGGCGTTGACGTTGGTGACCATGTCGAAGCAGCGCGCCATGTCGGCCGGGCTCGACATCTGGGCGACGTGAAGGCCCATGAAGGCGACGTCGAGCATGTCGGCGGTGCCCAGCGAATACCAGGGGTCGAGCACGCAATCCTGGCCCCAGCCGACGCGGATGCCGTGGGCAAGCATTTCCTTGACCCGCGTCAGGCCGCGGCGTTTGGGGAATGTGTCGTGGCGGCCCTGCAGCATGATGTTGATCAGCGGATTGGGGATCGCCGAGACGCCTGCCTCTGATATCAGCGGCAACAGCTTCGAGACATAGTAATTGTCCATCGAGTGCATCGACGTAAGATGCGAGCCGGCGACCCTGCCCTGCAGGCCGAGGCGTTGCGTCTCATAGGCCAGTTGTTCGATATGGCGCGACAGCGGATCATCGGTCTCGTCGCAATGCAGGTCGACCATGAGGCCGCGTTCTGCCGCGATTTCGCACAGTTCCGTCACCGAACGCGTGCCGTCGGCCACGGTGCGCTCGAAATGCGGAATACCGCCGACGATGTCGACACCCATGTCGAGCGCGCGGATGGCATTATCGCGCGCCGTCGGCGAGCGATAAAACCCATCCTGCGGGAAGGCGACCAGTTGCAGGTCGATATAGGGCGCGACGGTCTTCTTCACATCGAGCAGGGCTTCGACCGCCAGCAGCCTGGTATCGCAGACATCGACATGACTGCGGATGGCGAGCAGGCCCATGGACACTGCCCAGTCGCAATAGGCGAGCGCGCGGTCGCGCACCGCTTCGTGCGTCAACAGCGGCTTCAGTTCGCCCCACAGCGAGATGCCTTCGAGCAGCGTGCCCGACACGTTGATGCGCGGGATGCCTAGCGAGAGCGTGGCGTCCATGTGAAAATGCGGATCGACGAAGGGCGGCGAGATCAGATTGCCATGGGCGTCGATCGCCGTGCCCGCGCCAGCGTTCAGCTCCGGCTCGATGGCCGCGATCGTCTCGCCGATGATGCCGATATCGGCGATCCTGCCGTCGGGCAGCGTGCCGCCGCGGACGATAAGGTCGAAATCCATCTACCGTCATCCCTTTGAAGAAGCGAACCTATTCCGGCACATACCTTACCGCACCCTTTGCAGCACTGGTCGCCATCGAGGCGTAGGCGCGCAAGGCCATTGTCACCTTGCGCTTGCGCTTTTCCTCGGGCTTCCAGGCGGCGGCTCCCTTGGCCTCCATCGCGGCGCGGCGGGCGGCCAGTTCGGCATCGTCGACGGCAAGCCGGATGGTGCGGTTCGGGATATCGATCTCGATCGTATCGCCCTCATGCACCAGCCCGATCAGCCCGCCTTCCGCCGCCTCGGGAGAAGCATGGCCTATCGACAGGCCGGAGGTGCCGCCGGAGAAGCGGCCATCGGTGACCAGCGCGCAGGCCTTGCCGAGGCCCTTCGACTTCAAATAGCTGGTCGGATAGAGCATTTCCTGCATGCCGGGGCCGCCGCGCGGCCCTTCGTAGCGGATGACGACGACATCGCCGGCTTTGATCTCGTTGGACAGGATCGCCTTGACGCTGGCGTCCTGGCTTTCGAACACCCTGGCCGGGCCGGTGAATTTCAGGATCGATTCATCGACGCCCGCGGTCTTCACGATACAGCCGTCGAGCGCCAGGTTGCCTTTCAGCACGGCAAGGCCACCATCCTTGGAAAAAGGATATTGGGCCGAGCGGATGACACCCTTCTCCCGGTCGAGATCGAGTTCGTCCCAGCGGCGATCCTGGCTGAAGGCGACCTGCGTCGGCACGCCGCCCGGGGCCGCCAGAAAGAAGTCGCGGACATTCTGGCTTGACGTGCGCGAGATATCCCAATGGTCGAGCGCTTCGCCGAGGCTTGCGGTGTGCACGGTCGGCAGGTCGCGGTTTATCAGTCCGGCGTTATCGAGCTGGCCGAGGATCGCCATGATGCCGCCGGCGCGGTGGACGTCTTCCATGTGCACATCCGCCTTGGCGGGGGCAACCTTGCATAGCACCGGCACCTTGCGTGACAGCGCGTCAATGTCGTCCTGACCGAAATCGATCTCGCCCTCATGCGCGGCAGCCAGGATGTGCAGCACGGTGTTGGTCGAGCCGCCCATGGCGATGTCGAGCGTCATGGCGTTCTCGAAGGCGCCCTTCGAGGCGATGCTGCGCGGCAGCGCGGTGTCGTCGTCCTGCTCGTAGTAGCGCTGCGCGAGATCGACGATCAGGTGGCCGGCCTCGACGAACAGCCGCCTGCGGTCGACGTGCGTCGCCAACGTCGAACCGTTGCCGGGCAGCGAAAGGCCGAGCGCCTCGGTCAGGCAATTCATCGAATTGGCGGTGAACATGCCCGAGCAGGAGCCGCAGGTCGGGCAGGCCGAGCGCTCGATTACCTTGACGTCCTCGTCGGAGATCTTGTCGTCGGCAGCCGCGACCATGGCGTCGACCAGATCGAGCGCCTGCGTCTTGCCGGCAAGCACCACCTTGCCGGCCTCCATCGGGCCGCCGGAGACGAAGACGGTCGGGATGTTGAGACGCAGCGACGCCATCAGCATGCCCGGCGTGATCTTGTCGCAATTCGAGATGCAGACCATGGCGTCGGCGCAGTGGGCGTTGACCATATATTCGACGGAGTCGGCGATCAGCTCGCGCGAAGGCAGCGAATAGAGCATGCCGTCATGACCCATGGCGATGCCGTCGTCGACAGCGATGGTGTTGAACTCCTTGGCGACGCCGCCGGCCTTCTCGATCTCGCGGGCGACCAGTTGGCCGAGATCCTTGAGATGGACGTGGCCCGGAACGAACTGGGTGAAGGAATTGACGACAGCGATGATCGGCTTGCCGAAATCGGAATCCTTCATGCCGGTGGCGCGCCACAGGCCGCGGGCGCCGGCCATGTTACGGCCATGGGTAGTGGTGCGGGAACGGTAGGCGGGCATTAAACTGTCCTTGCTGTTTGCGTCGTCCGAACAGGGGCGGAAAACCGGAACTGAGCGGCGTTATATACGCCACCGTCTGGTCTGGCCACGGTTTTGCGATGCGCCGGGATCTTGAGCCAAAGACGGCAAGCCGGTCCAGGCAGTAAAAAAAGTCAGAGGTGCTGTCGGATCGTGTTTTGTTTGAGCGTCCTTGGGCAGACGGCGGCGACCGGCATCAATCGCCAGCCGGCCGTTGGACGCGTGAAAACAAGCCAAAACAGCCCAAGGAGCAAGAAAATGCAAAAGATCACCCCGTGCCTGTGGTTCGACGACCAGGCCGAGGAGGCCATGAACCATTACATCTCCATCTTCAAGAACTCGAAGGTGCTGAGCGTGATGCGCTGGCCCAAGGGCAGCGGCGATAATGAGGGCAAGGTGCTGGTGACCTATTTCGAGCTCGACGGCGTGCAGTTCCAGGCGCTCAACGGCGGGCCGCAATTCAAGTTCACCGAGGCAGTCTCGCTCTCCATCGACTGCAAGACGCAGGAGGAGGTCGACTATTTCTGGGAAAGGCTCATCGAGGGCGGTGGCGAGCCCAGCCAGTGCAGCTGGCTGAAGGACAAATTCGGCGTGTCCTGGCAGGTCGTGCCGGAGCAATTGCCGAGGCTGCTGCAGGACCCCGACACGGAAAAGGCCGGCCGCGTCATGCAGGCTATGATGCAGATGAGCAAGATCGACATCGCCAAGATCGAAGAGGCGGCCAGGGGGTGATCGAGCCGTCCGATCTTCCCTTCTCCCCTTGTGGGAGAAGGTGGCCGAGCGAAGCTCGGTCGGATGAGGGGTGTTCCAGCTTGGCGCCGCCGGCACTCTGTCCAACACCCCTCATCCGGCTCGGCTCTCCGTGCCAATCTATCTTCCCCACGAGGGGGAAGGGAAGGCGCTGAGTCTAGTTCAAGCCGCCTTGTCGCGGACCTGATAATCCTTGACCGCGGCGAAGCGGATCGCCTTCCAGCGCTCGGCCTCGTAGTTGAGCGAAAAGGCGTGCTGGGCAAGGAACACCGGATCGTGGTCGAGGTCGCGGGCAATGTCGCCGCGATGCGCCTCGATGAAGCGATGCACCTCGGCCTTGTCGTCGGCCGATATCCAGCGGCAGACGGAAAAGCGCGACATCTCGAAATCGACCGGCAGCGTGTATTCGATATTCAGCCGCTCCTTCAGCACGTCGAGCTGCAGCGCACCGACGACGCCGACGATTGCCGGCGAGCCGTCTTCTGGCGAGAACAGTTGCACGACGCCTTCCTCGGCCATCTGGTGCAGCGCCTCCTTCAGCTTCTTGGCCTTCATCGCGTCGCCGAGCCGGACGCGGCGCAGGATTTCCGGCGCGAAATTCGGCACGCCGCGGAACAGGATCTCCTCGCCCTCGGTCAGCGTATCGCCGATGCGCAGCGTGCCGTGGTTGGGGATGCCGACGACGTCGCCGGCAAAGGCCTCGTCGGCGGTGACGCGGGTGCGGGCGAAGAAAAATTGCGGCGCCGACAGGCTCATCGGTTTTCCCGTGCGCACCAGCTTGGCTTTCATGCCGCGCTCGAGCTTGCCCGAGCAGACGCGGACGAAGGCGATGCGGTCGCGGTGGTTGGGATCCATGTTGGCCTGGATCTTGAAGACGAAGGAGGTCATCCTATCCTCGGTCGCCTCGACTTTGCGGGTATCGGCTTCCTGCGCGCGTGGCGGCGGCCCGTAGGCACCAAGCGCCTCGATCAGGTCGCGGACGCCGTAATTGCGCAGCGCCGAACCGAAATAAACCGGCGTCAGATGGCCCTCGCGAAACGCACCGATGTCGAGCGGGCGGCAGGCTTCGCGCGCCAGCTCCAGCTCCTCGATGAAAGCCTCGCGCTCGTTCTCCGGCAACAGGCCGGCGACGCGGTTGGAGTCGGGACCATTGACCGGCGTGCGTTCTTTCTCGGCGTCGCCCTTGCGCACCGCGTTCAGCGCCAGATGATAGGTGCCGGAAAAGGTTTTGCCGCGGCCGATCGGCCAGGTGATCGGTGCGGTGTCCAGCGCCAGCTTCTGCTCGATCTCATCGAGGATCTCGAACGGGTCGCGGCTTTCGCGGTCCATCTTGTTGACGAAGGTGATGATCGGGATGTCGCGAAGCCGGCAGACCTCGAACAGTTTTAGCGTGCGCGGCTCGATACCCTTGGCGGCGTCGATGACCATGACCGCCGCATCGACCGCCGACAGCGTGCGATAGGTATCGTCGGCGAAATCCTCGTGACCGGGCGTATCGAGCAGGTTGAAGACATTGTCCTCATACTCGAAGGTCATCACCGAGGTGACGACCGAAATGCCGCGCTCGCGCTCTATCTTCATCCAGTCCGACCGGGTCTGGATGCGATCCTTCTTGGCCTTGACCTCGCCGGCAAGCTGGATGGCACCGCCGAACAAAAGCAGCTTTTCGGTCAGCGTCGTCTTGCCGGCGTCCGGATGCGCGATGATCGCGAAAGTGCGGCGGCGCGCCACCGCGTTCGTGATGTCTTCAGCCAATTTATGGAATCCCATGTGGTGCGCGGGCTTCTAGCAGCGCTTTTGCAGCCTGTCGAACAATTTTGGGCGGTTGCCCCGCCTTGAGATAGGTCCGCCGCAATGGCATCAACATGAGGCGGTTCGATAAAGGTCCATCCATGAGCGCAGCCAAGCACGTCATCGTCGTCGGCGCCGGCATCATCGGCGCGTCCATCGGCTGGCATCTGGCGAAGGCTGGCGCGAACGTGACGATCATTGCCGACAGCGGCGCCGGCGGTGTCGCTACGCCGAATTCCTTTGCCTGGATCAATGCCAGTTGGGGCAATCCAGAGCCGTATTTCCGGCTGCGTACCCGTTCGATGGCCGAGTGGACGCGGCTTGCCCATGACGTGCCCGGCATTCCGCTCGCCTGGTGCGGCGGCCTGTGCTGGGACATGCCGCCGGCCGAGCTTGAGGCCTATGCCGCCGAGCATTCCGCCTGGGGCTACGGGATCGAGCGCGTCAACCGCGTGGGAGCCGCACGTATAGAGCCCAATTTGACCGAGCTTCCCGACTTCGCCCTTCACGTCGCTGAGGAGGGCGTGGCCGAACCGGTCGCGGCCACGCAGACGCTGCTGGCCGACGCCGAGCGGGTTGGCGCGCGGGTGATTACCAGCACGACAGTCACCGCGCTGATACAGACCAATGGCAGGATTAGCGGCGTCGATACGTCAGGCGGACGGATTGTCGCCGACGAGGTGGTGATCGCGGCCGGCGCCGGCTCTGCGGCAATTGCGGCAACGGCCGGGCTAAAACTGCCGATCGAGACGCCGCCCGGCCTGATCGTCCATTCACGCCCGTACGAAAAGCTGCTCAACGGCCTGGTGATCGGCGACCGGCTGCACATGCGCCAGACTGCCGAGGGCCGCATCATCGCCGGCTTGGATTTCGGCGGCGCCGATCCGGGCATGGATACCGAAGCCACAGCCCGCGAGTTGTATGCGTCGATGAAAACCATGCTGCGCGGCGCCGACCGGCTGGATCTGGATTTTCACACTGTCGGCTATCGGCCGACGCCGATCGACGGCTTTCCGATCATCGGACGGGCTCAAGGCGTGAGCGGCCTCTATGTCGCGGTCATGCATTCCGGCATCACGCTGGCGCCTGCCGTCGGCCTGTTCGCCGGCCGGGAAATACTGGACGACGCGCGCGACCCGCTGCTTGAGCCCTATGGGTTGGCGCGGTTTGCTCAATAGCCGGGCGGAGGGCGAAAACCGCCGCTCAGCGGCGCTATCGCCCTGGCGATGCCAAGCAGCCGCGATTCTGACCAGCGACGGCCGACCAGCTGCAAGCCGATGGGCAGGCCGTCGCGGTCCTGCCCGCAGGGCATCGACAGTGCTGGGTGGCCGCTGTAGTTGAACACCGCGCCATAGGCTGGCAGCAGCCAGTAGCTCTGCTCCCTGTCATCGACCTTGATTGGTGTTCCCGGCTCGCAATGCGGAAAGGCCGTGGTCATGGCGACGGGGCAAAGCAAGACATCGCAACCTTCGAAAAACCAGTCCCAGGCAAGGATTGACTGGTCGCGGCGGGCGAGCGCCTCGAACCAGCGCGAGACCGGTGTCGGTTCTTCTGGCGGCTCCGGTTGCGCAGCCTCCAGCATCATGCCGATCAGCGCGCCGCCTTGCGTCAGATCGTCATGCAGGTCGAGCGTCGGCAGTCTTGCTTCCTCGACGGCTGCCCCCGCAGACTTGAGTTGCTCGGCCAGACTTTCGACCGCGGCCCTGATCTCGCCGGCTACCGGAAAACCCGGAAAGGCCGGCGCGAAAGCGATGCGCAGGGTCTTGGGATCAACCTCCGGCGTGCCCTCGACAGGCACCGGGGCAAGGTCGGTGTCGCTGCCATCCGGTCCTGCAATGATCCTCAGGATCAGCGCCAGATCTTCGACGTTGCGGGCCAGCGGACCGATGCAGGACATCAGCCGTACGCCGCGCGGTACGCCACCGGGATCGGGAAAGGCGCCGGCCAAGGAGACGCGATGCTCGGTCGGCTTGAGGCCGTGGACACCGCAGAAGGCTGCCGGCAGGCGGATCGAATCCTGCATGTCGGTGCCGAGTTCGAATGGCGTCATGCCAGCGCAAAGTGCTGCCGCCGCTCCCCCGCTGGAACCGCCGGCGGTGCGCGATTGATCCCACGGATTACTGGTGCGGCCGAACAGTGGGTTGTTCGACTGCCAGTCGCCCAGCATCGTTGCGACATTTGTCTTGCCGACCAGCACGCCGCCGGCCGCCTTCAACCTGAGAACGACCGGGCTGTCTTTTCTCGCCACATAGTCGGCAAAAGGCGGAAAGCCGACCGTCGTCTTCATCCCCACTGTTTCGTGAGTGTCCTTCAGCGTGAACGGCACGCCGTGCAGCGGCCCGAGAGCGTCGCCGCGCGCTTGCGCTTCGTCGGCCTTCTTCGCGCGAGCGCGAGCCCCTTCCCTGTCGAGCGTGACGACCGCGTTGACCGCCTCATTATGCCTGTCGATCTCAGCCAAATGCGCGTCCAGCGCTTCCACGGCGGAAATCTTGCGGTCGCGGATCGCGGCAGCCAATTCTCTGGTGGAGGAAAAGACGAGGTCCATGACCAATGCTCCGGCTTGCTAGCGGCGCCAGCCTCACCAAATGGCGAACTACGGCGCGTCTTCAAGCCGAGTTCAGCATTCGAGGACTGGCGGTGCTTGATTGGAATTGCGCTGCAAGGGTCTGCTGAGGTCGGCACCGTCCCGCGATATTCCGCGATAGCGAGGGATCTACACGGCCAGCGCCAGTCTTGCCGGCTCCGGCGCAAACGGACGAATGGTCATGCCGTCTCTGGTAATGGTGACGAAGCTAGAGGGCGGGATCGGCTGCCAGTCGCCGCTATCACGGTCGAAAGGCTCCAACATAAGGCATCGCCCGCCGCCATTGCGGAAGACGGAGGTGTAGAGGGTCGGCGCGTGGGCATCGGTCGCATAGCGCACCGCATGGAGCGATTCGCCGTCCGACAAGGCGGCGGTAAGTCTCAGCGCCGGTTCGAAGCCGGCGCGGCGCGAGGCGTCGATCACCCGCGCCGTAGCGCGCGACACTGCGCCTTGCGGATCGCCCGCCAGACCCTCGTCGATCATCAGGAGAAAGAAAAGTTCGGAATCGGTGGTGCCCTCGCGGCGATCGAAGACATCGTCGGAGAGCGCATTTTCCAGCGCGCGGCGGATTCTTTCGAAGCCGCCGATCTGGCCGTTGTGCATGAACGACCAGCGGCCGGCAGTGAAGGGATGACAGTTCATGCGGCTGGTGGCGCCGCCGGTCGAGGCGCGCACATGGGCAAGGAACAGGCTGGACCTGATCTGCCGGCACAGGCTCTTCAGATTGGGATCGGACCAGGCCGGCAGGATGTCGCGATAGAGACCCGGTTCGGGCCGGTCGCCGTACCAGGCGAGACCAAAGCCATCGCCATTGGTCGGCGACTTGGCTTCCTGGGCGCAATGACTCTGGGCGATCAGCGAATGGCAGGGTGCCGTGACGATGTCTTCGAGGAAAACCGCTTCGCCGAGGTAGGCCGCCCACCGGCACATCGCTTAATCCCCCTCAGGCGCGATCCATGAGAGCCGCAGGCTCCTTGATCGCGTGTGTGCCTCTGTTGTGCGTGCGCTCATAGAGCTCGCGGATGATTCGGCTGGCCGTAGTCTCGAACAGAAACGGCAAGAAAGCGTGAATGAGTGCGGCGAACGCTGCCATGAACAGACGCGAGCAGAACCACGCCGCGAAGGCCATATGGCTGAAATAGGTCTCGCCCACCTTGGCCGGGTGAGAGGTAAAGAGCCTTGCAAGCCGTGTCGTCATGGTGATCCCTCCTGGCTGGGTAAGCCCCCGATGCTGAATATTCTGGCACAAGCTTTCGGTTCATCGGTCCCAAATCATCCTTGTGTTTGGCCAATTATTGGGACAAACATCCCACATGCCGCTGGAAATCGATGAGATCGACCGAAGATTGCTGGCCGAACTGCAACGCGACGGCACGCTGTCGGTCGACCAATTGTCGGAAAGAGTGTCGCTGTCGCGCAACGCCTGCTGGCGCCGGGTCAAGCGGCTCGAAGAAGACGGAGTCATCACCGGCCGGGTGGCGCTGGTCGATGCCGACAAGCTTGGCCTTGGCCTTTCGGTGTTCATCCTGGTCCGGACCTCCAACCACGATCCGGACTGGCTGCAGAAATTCCGGGCGGCAGTCACCAGTTTTCCCGAGATCACCGGCGTCTACCGCATGTCCGGCGACCTCGATTATGTATTGCGTGCCCGCGTCGCCGACGTGAAGGCGTATGACCGGCTCTATCAGCGGCTGATCGCCAAGGTGGCGCTGTCGGATGTTTCGGCGTCCTTCGTCATGGAGGAGATCAAGGAGACGACGATCATTCCCGTAGAACTGCGCTGAAACGGAACTGCGCTGAAAGAAAGCCGTTGATAGCCTGGCCGCCGAGTTGACTGAATCGGCGTTGACAGCGATAGGATCAGCCTCATGCGCGCAGCACTCTACACTTCCTCCGTCATCGGTCCGGCCGTCGGCTTCATCAGGCTGCCACATGGTGAAGGCCTGCCGCTTCCCGCCTATGAAAGCGCGGGCGCCGCCGGCATGGATCTGCGCGCCGCGGTGCCGGACGACCGGCCGCTGCTGATCCTGCCGGGAAAACGCGCGCTGGTGCCGACCGGACTGATCCTGGAGATCCCGGAGGGGGTGGAAGGCCAGGTCCGGCCACGCTCGGGCCTCGCCTTCAAGCACGGGCTTACCTGTCTCAACACGCCGGGCACCATCGACAGCGACTATCGCGGCGAGGTCAAGGTGCTGCTGATCAATCTTGGCGACGAGGATTTCGCGGTGACGCGCGGCATGCGGATCGCGCAGATCGTCTTCGCCCCGGTGACGCAGGCGACGGTCGATGAGCGCAGCTTGGCCGGCGGAACGACGCGCGGCTCCGGCGGCTTCGGATCGACCGGCACGGCCTGATGTCGCTACCCAAACTCGTCATCTTCGATTGCGACGGGGTTCTGGTCGACACCGAGAACCTGGCCAATCGGCGCCTCGCCGAATGGCTCAGCGCCGCCGGCTACCCGGCAAGCTTCGAATATTGCCGCAAGAACTTCTCCGGCCGCGCCATGGTCTCGGTGCAGAAGGAAGTCGAGGCGACCGGCGCCAGCCTCGGCGCCGATTTCGTCGACCGTTGGAACGCCGGTCTGCCGGACCTGTTCGCGCATGGCGTCGAAGCCGTCCCCTATGTCAGGCAGTTCATCGAAGCCGTGCACGCTGCCGGCATCGCAACTTGCGTCGCTTCGTCGGCGCGGGTGAGTAAAATGCACATCACGCTCGGCCAGACCGGGCTGCTGCCGCTGTTCGAGCATGCACTGTTCAGCTCGACCATGGTTTCGCGCGGCAAGCCTTTTCCCGACCTGTTCCTGCATGCCGCAAGCACGATGGGCTTCGCGCCAGCCGACTGCATCGTCATCGAGGACAGCGTCGCCGGGACATTAGCCGGCATTGCCGCCGGCATGCGCGTATTTTCCTACTACGGCGACCCGCATTCCGACCGCGACGGCCTGACCGAGGCCGGCGGCATCCTGTTTGACGACATGCGCGAGCTGGCCGGGCTGGTGCCGATCCCCTGATCTGGTCTTCAGGTTGTTATCCGGCTGGACGCGCCAGGCGCCTATGCTAGCTTGCCAATGTCCGACAGTGGGATGCGCCCAGCCTATGAACTCGATCCTGTCTCGCTTCACCCTCGCCTGCTTGCTGCTGCCGTGTCTGTGGGCCGCGGCCAGCGCGCAGGGCGTCAGCTTCCCGGACCTTGGCAGCACCCTCCCCGGCCACGAGAACACGACCTATCTCGACCTCGCCAGGATGGTCATTCCCGATCTGGCGGCGGACAAGGATGGCTTCTACCGTGGCTCCATGCCGATCGAGATGCGCCATATCGAAGGTGGGGATAGCGGTGGCTCGCCGCCCGAAACGTCGGGCTTTTCCAATGCTGGCGTGCTCCAGATCAGGGCCGGCGGCAAGGAACGGCTGGCCATGCTGTTCGACCTCGGCAGTTCCTCCGACAGCGCAGAGGGCTTTGCGGTGCTGGCGCTCTACGATCTTGCCGGCAAGCCGAGACTGCTCGACGCTGTCAATGTCGCCGTCGACCGGAGCACCTATTTCCGCGATCCGGGCAAGCTTCCGATCGGGCTAGGCGATGACGTCATCATCACCCTGAGCACGCATTTCAATTCGAGCCAGGGCTATGTGAGCACGCCGCTGATCCTGGTCCGCGACGACAGGTTCGAGCTGATCGACATGATCTCTACGTTCGACGTATCCCTGTGCGCCTACAGGCGCACGCAGGAGTTGGCGTTTCAGACCGCTGCGGAAGGCCAGCCCTATGCGGCCATCAAGGCGACGGTGACCGATGCCACCATGCCGAATGGCGAAAGCTGCGACGATGCGGCGCCCGAGGCTTCCTCGCGCGACATCTCCGTCACCTACCATTGGGAAGGGGCCGCGTACGTCAAGGGGTCCGACGCACTGGACAAATTGGCAGGAGAGAACGCCAATCGCTTCTGACCCAATCGCATTCGTTTGCCCGGCGGGCAGTGGCGGGATAAAATGCGCTTCGCACTCTGGGGAGCATCCATGGACAAGGGCAAGACCTTTCGCGACCTGCACAGTTCGATCTTCGTCATGCCCAACCCCTGGGACGTCGGCACGACGAAACTGCTGGCCTCCTTCGGTTTCAAGGCGTTGGCGACGACCAGCGCCGGCTTTGCCTTTTCGCGCGGCCTGCCCGATGGCGCGGTGACCTTCGAGGCGATGATCCACCACTGCCGCGACGTGACCGCGGCGACCGGCCTGCCGGTCTCGGCCGACCTTGAGAAGGGCAAGGGCGACAGCGCGACAAGTGCCGCGGAAACTGTCTTCGCAGCCGAAGCGGCAGGCCTCGCCGGCTGCTCGATCGAGGACCACACCGGCGAGCCCGACAAGCCGATTTATGAATTTTCGCATGCCGTCGAGCGCGTCGCCGCTGCAGCGGAGGCGGCACGGGCGCTGAAGCACGACTTCGTCTTCACCGCGCGGGCCGAGAATTTTCTGTGGGGCAGGCCAGACATCGACGACACGATCAAGCGGCTGCAGGCCTTCGAGAAGGCCGGCGCCGACGTGCTCTACGCGCCAGGCCTCGGCGATGTCGAGACGGTGCAAACCGTCTGCTCGGCGCTGACCAAGCCGGTCAACGTCATGGTGAGGCCCGGCTTCACCATCGCCGATCTTGCCCAGGCAGGGGTCAAGCGCATTTCGCTCGGGCCCTGGCTGACCAACTACGCCTTCGGCATGCTGGAAACGGCGGCGCGCGAGATCCAGCAGGACGGCACCTTCGGCTTCACCCGCACCGCCATGCCGTTCGGCAAGCTGCAGGCGTTGTTTGCCGAACCCAACGCATGAAGCTCAGCGTCGTCGACATGCACACCGGCGGCGAGCCGCTGCGGATCGTCACCGGTGGTTATCCCAGGATTCCTGCAGGCACGATCCTGGAAAAACGCGCCTATGTGCGCGATCATCTCGATCATCTCAGGAAGATCCTGATATTCGAGCCGCGCGGCCATTACGACATGTATGGCGCGCTGCTGGTGGAACCCGACCTGCCCGGCGCCGACCTCGCCGTGCTGTTCATGCACAATGAGGGCTATTCGACGATGTGCGGCCACGCCATCGTCGCGCTCGGCCGCTACGCCGTCGACGAGGGGCTGGTGGCGCGGCAGGAGCCGCTAACGACAGTCAACATCGAGGCGCCGTGCGGGCTGGTCGTCGCCTCGGTCGAGGTGCAGGACGGCAAGGCCGGTGCTGTGTCATTCGAAAGCGTGCCGGCCTTTCTGTTCGCCCGCGACCAGCAGATCGAATTGCCGGGTTACGGGGCGATCGGATTCGACATCGCCTATGGCGGCGCCTTCTATGCGCTCGCCGATTGCCGGCAGTTCGGGCTGGAGTTCGGCGAAAACCGCGTGTGCGATTTCGTCGATGCGGCGACGGCACTGACGGAGAAGCTGGAGAAGGAATTCCCGCTGTCGCATCCCGACCATGCCGAGCTTGCCTTTCTCTACGGCACCATCCTGACCGACGGACAGGACGCATATTCCGATAGCCCGACCAAAAACATATGCGTCTTCGCCGAGGCTCAGGTCGACCGCTCGCCGACCGGATCGGGCGTCACCGCGCGGCTGGCGGCGATGCATGCCAGGGGCGAAATCGCCGGCCAGACGCGGCTGTTCGAGAGTATCGCCGGCTCGCGCTTTTCCGGCAGCGTGGCGAGGACCGCGAAAACCGGGCCGCATGATGCCATCATCGCCCGTGTCGGCGGCCGCGCCTTCTACAGCGGCCGGGCCGAATTCATCGTCGAACCCGAGGACGAGTTGGGACGTGGTTTTCTTTTACGCTAGCGCCGAACCCAACAAAACGGAACGGAGCGTAACGTTTGGCTACAACCGCCATTCGCAAGCCTGCATCACCAGAACATCAGCACTCCTAAGCCGCTTCCCGCGCCGAGATCGCCTTGTGCAGATGTACCATCATGGCGGCGGCGAACAGCGGCGTCAAAAGGTTGAGCAGCGGCACTGCGAGGAAGGCAGCGACAACCAGCCCGGCGAGGAACACCGTGACGGCATGTTTTTTGCGCAACGCCCGGGCGTCGGCCTCCGGGCGAAAGCGCATCGCGGCGAATTCGAAGAATTCACGTCCCAGCAGATAGCCGTTGACGATGAAGAAGGCGGCGATGTTGATGCCCGGCACCAGCAGAAGCAGCAAGGCCAAAAGGTTGCCGACGATGACGACGCCAAAGAATTTGATCGCCAACACCAGCGAGCGCAGTGCCGGCATCGCGCGGCCGGGTGGGTCATTGGGATAGTCGGTGCGCTCGACCAGTTCGGCGGCGGCGTCGAGGAACAGGCCGGCGATGATCGCCGTCACCGGCGCGATCAGCAGGGCCAGACCGAAGGCAAGGGCGATGGCGGCGATGATGCCGCCCAACCAGCCGGCCCAGGACGGCAGGCCGGGTATCAGGGACTCCAACCACGGCAAGGCCAGCCACTCGACAAGGCTCGTCAACCCGAACCACAAGGCCACCAGCGCCAGCAAGGTGAGCCCCAGCGTCTTGATGAAAACCGAGCGGAATTCGGGCGAGAACAGCCGGCTCAGGGCGGCGCGGGCGGCGTCGAGTATCATCGCGTTTCAAACCCATATGCAACGCGCCCGTTTTGGGCAGGACGCCCCCCGAGATAGGACAGGGAAATCATCAGCGCAACTGCTGCTGATAACGCAAGTTACCGCGCAAACACCGGCTTGCGGACAGGAATGGTCATCGCAGCCACGCCGTCGGGCCAAGGCTCTCGCCGAGGAATACGGCCCCGATACCCACGCCGATCGGCACGCGCAGATAGGCCTGCGAGGTGGTGCCGACGGAGCCCAGCGTATGGATGAGCCGGAAATAAAGGCAGAAGGCCAGCGCAGTTGAAAAAACCGAAAGTCCGAGCAGAGCAAGGATCGAGGCCGTTGATGGCGCCAACGCCCAAGGGCGGTCGAACACAAGGCTGAGGGGGACGAGTATCGCGGCGCCGCAAAGCATCGAACCGGCGGCTGGAATCATCGGATCGAGGCCCTTGAAGCCGCGACCGAAAATGGCGGCACCTGCGTAGCAGACCGTCGCCGCGACGACGGCAAGCTGCGCCCACAACTGGTGACCAAGGCCGCCAAGCGCCTGGGTGCCGACGATGAGGCATATTCCAGCTGTTCCCGCACCGACGCCGAACAGTTTGCGCATGGTCACTGGTTCGTGGCGCGTGATGAGCGCGGTCAGCAAGAAGGTGAAGATTGGGGACGTCGCATTCAGGATCGTGGCCAGGCCGGCGTCTAGCGAGCGCTCGGCCGAGGCTATCAACGTGAACGGCACAACGCTGTTGAGGTATGCCTGGAACGCGAACCGACGCCAGCTGGCGGTATCGCGCGGCAGGGTCAGGCCACGCCAGCGGATGAGGGCGAGAAGAATTCCACCCGCAATCAACGTTCGGGCTGCGATCAGCGTTACCGGCGGGATCGTCTCGACGCCGATCTTGATGAAGGTATAGGAAGCACCCCACAGCACCGCGAGCGCAATGAGGAGCGCCAGCTCGGTCTTCATGTCGGTTTTTGCAGGCATGGCGGGTTCGCAACCTTCGGGGGAACATTGATCGGCGACGCCATCCTTGTAAGCGAGGCACGAAAGAAATGCTTCGATCATTATCCAACCGTGATTGTTGGCTAGGCAAAGCCGCATCAAATCGCTAGACCCGCCCGCGGCCGGCATGCCAGAAAGCCGGTGGTTTTTCGCGGAGACATGATTGATGCCGAACTATGACGTGCTTTGTATCGGTAATGCCATTGTCGACATCATCGCCCAGTGCGACGAGGCATTCCTTGAGACGAACGGCATCATCAAGGGCGCGATGAATTTGATCGATACGAGGCGCGCCGAGCTGCTCTACAGCCGCATGGGCCCGGCCATCGAAGCCTCCGGCGGCAGCGCCGGCAACACGGCGGCGGGCGTCGCCAGCTTCGGCGGTCGCGCCGCCTTCTTCGGCAAGGTCTCGAACGACACGCTCGGCGAAATCTACGCCCATGACATGCACGCGCAGGGCGTCGCCTTCGACACCAGGCCGCTCAAAGGCGAACCGCCAACGGCGCGCTCGATGATCTTCGTCACGCCGGACGGCGAGCGCTCGATGAACACCTATCTCGGCGCTTGCGTCGAGCTCGGTCCTGAGGATGTCGAAGCGGACAAGGCGTCTGGCGCCGCCGTCACCTATTTCGAGGGATATCTGTGGGACCCGCCGCGCGCCAAGGAAGCGTTCCGGCAGACGGCGAAGCTCGCCCATGCAGCCGGGCGCGAAGTGTCGATGACATTGTCGGATTCGTTCTGCGTCGACCGCTACCGCGACGAGTTTCTGGAGCTGATGCGCTCGGGCACCGTCGACATCGTCTTTGCCAACAGCCACGAGATCAAGTCGCTCTACCAGACCGCCTCCTTCGACGAGGCGCTGGCCCAGATCCGCAAGGATTGCAAGATCGCCGCCGTCACCCGCTCCGAAAAGGGCTCGGTCATCGTGCGCGGCGACGAGACGGTCACCATTAATGCGACGGAAATCCGCGAGCTGGTCGACACCACCGGCGCCGGCGACCTCTATGCCGCCGGCTTCCTCTACGGCTACACACAAGGCCGCAGCCTGAAGCATTGCGGCGATCTCGGCTCGCTGGCGGCCGGGCTGGTGATCCAGCAGATCGGGCCAAGGCCGCGGCAGAATTTACGCCACGAGGCTGAGCAGGCAGGCCTGATTTAGGAAGAGGCGCTCGCTCCTCAGGCCCCCGCCGTATAAGCGGCAATCGCCGCCATGTTGACGATGTCGCTGTCCTTGGCGTTGAGCGAGACGATCTGAACCGGCTTGTCCAGGCCGACCAGCAGCGGGCCGATGACGGTCGAGCCGCCGAGCTCCTGCAGCATCTTGGTCGAGATCGAGGCCGAGTGGAAGGCCGGCATGATCAGCACATTGGCCGGGCCGGTCAGCCGGATGAACGGGTATTGCGCCATGGCGCGTGCGCTGAGCGCCACGTCGGCTGCCATCTCGCCGTCATATTCGAAATCGACGCGCCGCTTGTCGAGGATGCGCACCGCTTCCTGGATGCGTTCGGAGCGCTCGCCCTGCGGATGGCCGAAGGTGGAATAGGCAAGCATGGCCAGCCGCGGCTCATAACCCATGCGGCGGGCAAAGCCGGCGGCCTCCTCGGCGATGTCGGCGATCTGTTCGGCATTCGGCATATCGTGCACGGCGGTGTCGGCGACAATCACGGTTCGGCCCCGCGCCAGCACGATCGAGGCGCCGATGACGCGGTGGCCAGGCTTGGCGTCGATAATGCGGCGGATGTCGTCGAGCGCCGTCGAGTAGTTGCGGGTGACGCCGGTGACGATGCCATCGGCATCGCCCAGCGCCACCATGCAGGCGGCGAAATGGTTGCGGTCGTTGTTGATCAGGCGCTGGCAGTCGCGAAACAGGAAACCCTTGCGCTGCATGCGCTCGTACAGATAGTCGGTGTAGACGCCGTTGCGGCGCGACAGCCTGGCATTGATGATCTCGATGCCTTGCTTGTTCAGTTCGATGCCGGCGTTCCTGGCGTTCTCCTTGATGATATCGTCGCGGCCGAGCAGGATGGCGGTGCCGAGCCGCTGGTTCACATAGGAGACGGCGGCCCGCATCACCTGCTCCTCCTCGCCCTCGGCGAAAACGATGCGCTTGGGCTGGCGGCGCACACGGTCGTAGATGCGCTGCAGCGTCGAGGCGATCGGATCGCGGCGGGCGGACAGCTCCTGCGCGTAGCGGTCGAGGTCGAGGATCGGCTTGCGCGCGACGCCGGATTCCATCGCGGCCTTGGCAACCGCGATCGGAATGGCCGAGATCAGGCGCGGGTCGAACGGCACCGGGATGATGTAGTTGGGGCCGAATTTCGGCCGCATGCCCTGGTAGGCGGCGGCGACGTCGTCGGGTACATCCTGGCGCGCCAGTTCGGCGAGCGCACGCGCCGCGGCGATCTTCATGTCGTCATTGATGGTGGTCGCCCGCACGTCCAGCGCGCCGCGGAAGATGTAAGGGAAGCCGAGCACGTTGTTGACCTGGTTCGGATAGTCCGAACGCCCGGTGGCCATGATGGCATCGGCGCGGATTTCGGCGACTTCCTCCGGCGTGATCTCCGGATCGGGGTTGGCCATGGCGAAGATGATCGGCTTCTCGGCCATGGACTGCACCATCTTGGTGGTCAGCGCGCCCTTGGCCGAGAGGCCGAGGAACACGTCGGCACCGTCGAGCGCCTCGGCCAGCGAGCGTGCGTCGGTCTTGACGGCATGCGCCGACTTCCACTGATTCATGCCTTCGGTGCGGCCCTGGAAGACGACGCCTTTGGTGTCGCACAGGATGATGTTTTCGGGCGCAAAGCCCATCGCCTTCATCAGCTCGATGCAGGCGATGCCGGCGGCACCGGCGCCGTTGCAGACCATTTTGGTGGTCTTCATGTCGCGGCCGGTGATTTCCAGCGCGTTGATCAGGCCGGCCGCCGAAATGATGGCGGTGCCGTGCTGGTCGTCATGAAAGACCGGTATGTCCATAAGTTCGCGCAGCCGCTGCTCGATGATGAAGCACTCCGGCGCCTTGATGTCTTCCAGATTGATACCGCCGAACGACGGCCCAAGAAAACGCACGCAATTGATGAACTCTTCGGCATCCTCGGTGTCGACTTCGAGATCGATCGAATCGACATCGGCGAAGCGCTTGAACAGCACCGCCTTGCCTTCCATCACCGGCTTGGCGGCCAGCGCGCCGAGATTGCCGAGGCCGAGGATGGCGGTGCCGTTTGAGATGACGGCGACCATGTTGCCGCGCGCCGTGTAGTCGAAGGCGCGGCTGGGATCCTCGGCAATGGCAAGCACCGGAACCGCGACGCCCGGCGAATAGGCGAGGCTTAGGTCGCGCTGGGTGGCCATCGGCTTGGTGGCGACGATCTCCAGCTTGCCCGGGCGGCCCATGGCGTGGAATTCCAGCGCCTCCTGCGCACTGACGGAGGGGCCGTTGCTTTCGGTTTTCTTGGCCATGATGCTTTCGATTTCCTCACCCGTGCAGCACCTCGTTGAGACGGGCGCGGTGCTTTCTTTTGTGGAACGTTCGGGATTAAGGCTACACTTCGCCGCTGTAAACCGCCAAGCAGATGGCTTGGGAAATTTTGGAAGCAACTTCTTGAACGACGAAACGCCCATTCGCAGCGACAGCGCTACGCCGGCCTTTGCGCCGGCAACGCCGATGATGGAGCAGTATATCGAGATAAAGGCGGCGAACCCGGATTCGCTGCTGTTCTACCGCATGGGCGATTTCTACGAGCTGTTCTTCGACGACGCCGAGAAGGCGAGCCGGGCGCTCGGCATCGTCCTGACCAAGCGTGGCAAGCACCAGGGCCTCGACATCCCGATGTGCGGCGTGCCGGTGCATGCCGCCGACGATTATCTGCAGAAGCTGATTGGACAAGGGTTCCGCGTCGCCGTCTGCGAGCAGATCGAGGATCCGGCAGAGGCGAAGAAACGCGGTGGCAAATCGGTGGTGCGCCGCGACGTGGTGCGGCTGGTAACGCCCGGCACCATCACCGAGGACAAATTGCTGGCGCCGTCGGAATCGAGTTTCTTGATGGCACTTGGCCGGGTCAAGGGCGGAGCCGAACAAAGAAGCGGGGAGCGCGGCAGCGCGACAGGGAACCAAGGAAGTTTTGCGCTGGCCTGGATCGAGATCTCGACCGGCGCCTTCCGCGTTGCCGAGACCAGCGCCGACCGGCTGCTCGCCGATGTCTTTCGCGTCGACCCACGCGAACTGATCGTCGCCGAGCCGGTGTTTTACGATCCGGAGCTGAAACCGGTGTTCGATGTGCTCGGCCGCATCGCCAGTCCGCAGCCGCCGAGCCTGTTCGACTCAGCGTCGGCCGCCGGGCGCATCGCCCGTTTCTTCGAGGTGGCGACGCCGGACAGTTTCGGCACGTTTTCCCGCGCCGAACTGTCGGCGATCTCGGGCGCCATCGCCTATGTCGAGAAGACGCAGAAGGCCGAGCGGCCGCCGCTGTCGCGGCCCGAGCGCGAGGAGCAGGGTTCGACGCTGTTCATCGATCCGGCGACACGCGCCAATCTGGAACTGCTGCGCACGCTGTCCGGCAGCCGCGAGGGCTCGCTGTTCAAGGCGATCGACCGCACGGTGACCGGCGGCGGCGCGCGGCTGCTCGCCGACCGGCTGATGGCGCCGCTGACCGATCCGGCGGCAATTGGCGCAAGGCTGGATTCGGTGTCGTTCTTCCGGTCCGAGACACGGCTGTGCCAGGCGGTGCGGGCGAGCCTGAAGAGTGTCGCCGACATGCCACGCGCGCTGTCGCGGCTGGCGCTCAACCGCGGTGGCCCGCGCGATCTCGGCGCGCTGCGTGCCGGGTTCGAGGCCGCCGGCGCTATTGCCGAACTGTTTGGGGCGACCGCCCTGTCGCCAGAATTGGCGGCGGCGCTGGCGGCGATCGAGGCGCTGCCGCGCCCGCTGGCCGAGCATCTGACACGGGCGCTCGCCGACGAGCTGCCGCTGCTCAAGCGCGACGGCGGCTTCGTCCGTTCCAGCTACAACGCCGAGCTCGACGAGATGCGGGCGCTGCGCGATGAATCGCGCAAGGTGATCGCCGGGCTGGAGCGCTCGCTGATCGACGAAACCGGCATCCGCTCGCTGAAAATCCGGCACAACAATGTGCTTGGCTACTACATCGAAGTCACCGCCAACAACCATGCGATCATGACGAGCAGCGACGGGGCGAAGGCGCGCTTCATCCATCGCCAGACCATGGCCAACGCCATGCGCTTCACCACGACCGAACTGGCCGAGCTGGAATCGAAGATCGCCAATGCCGCCGACCGGGCGCTGGCGATCGAGCTTGCCGCCTTCGACAGGCTGACGGCGGAAGCCGTCGGCGAGGCGCACAAGATCCGCGCCGGCGCCGAAGCACTCGCCGTGCTCGACGTGTCGGCGGCACTGGCGCTGCTTTCCGAAAGCGAGGCATGGTGCCGACCCATCGTGGACGCGAGCCTCGCCTTCGCCATTTCGGGCGGACGGCATCCGGTGGTGGAACAGTCGCTGCGGCGTTCGGGCGAAGGACCGTTCGTCGCCAATGATTGCGATCTGTCGCCGGAAGGCAATGCCAGAAACGGCGCGATCTGGCTGCTGACCGGCCCGAATATGGGCGGCAAATCGACCTTCCTCAGGCAGAACGCGCTGATCGCCATCCTCGCCCAGACCGGCTCCTTCGTGCCGGCGGCATCAGCCCATATCGGCGTCGTCGACCGGCTGTTTTCACGTGTCGGCGCCTCCGACGATCTGGCGCGCGGCCGTTCGACGTTCATGGTCGAGATGGTCGAAACGGCGGCGATCCTCAACCAGGCCGGCGAACGCGCGCTGGTGATCCTCGACGAGATCGGCCGCGGCACCGCCACCTTCGACGGCCTGTCGATTGCCTGGGCGGCGGTCGAGTATCTGCACCAGAAAAACCGCTGCCGGGCGATCTTTGCCACCCATTTCCATGAAATGACTGCGCTGGCCAGCAAGCTCGCTCGACTGCACAATGTCACTATGCGGGTCAAGGAATGGGAAGGCGACGTGGTCTTCCTGCACGAGGTCGACAAGGGTGCCGCCGACCGCTCCTACGGCGTGCAGGTGGCGCGCCTGGCCGGCTTGCCGGAGGCGGTGGTCGGGCGGGCCAGGGAAGTGCTGCACCAACTGGAAGCTGGCGAGGTTTCGGGCAAGGCCAACCGGCTGGTCGACGATCTGCCGCTGTTTTCGGTGGCGCTGAAACGGGAATCGCCGAAGCCGGTGAAGGACGATGCACTGGGCGCCGCGCTCGGAGCGATCAACCCCGACGAGATGACGCCGCGGGAGGCGCTGGAGGCGCTGTATCGGCTGAAGGGAATGGCGGGGAAATAGCTGGGCCTCGTCCGCTCCCATCCCTCAAATCATCTGCAGGCCCTGCTTGCGCCTCGGCGGTGGGAAGGCGCGGTCGATTTCGGTGAAATCCTCACGCGTAAGCTCGATGTCGAGCGCCGCGACATTCTGGCGGATATGCTCCTGCTTGCTGGCCTTTGGAATGGCGATGATGCCGTCCTGTGCCATCACCCAGGCCAGCGCCAGCTGAGCCGGCGTCGCATCGTGGCGGGCGGCGATGGTTTCGAGGCTGGCGTTGCGCGCCAATACGCCCTGATCGACCGGCGAATAGGCAATCAGCGGAATGCCGCGCTGCCGGCTCCAGGGCGCAAGGTCGAATTCGGGGCCGCGCTGGGACAGATTGTAGAGGATCTGGTTGGTCTGGACGCCGTCGCCGGCCGGCAGGCTGACCAGTTCCTCCATCTCATGAGTGTCAAAATTGCTGACGCCCCAATGGCGGATCTTGCCGGCCCTTTTCAACGCTTCGAAGGCCTCGACCGTTTCCGGCAGCGGCACGCTGCCGGGCCAGTGCAGCAGATAGAGATCGATGCGGTCGGTGCGCAGATGCCTGAGGCTTGCCTCGCAGGCAGCCGGCACGCCGGTGCGCGAGGCGTTGGACGGCAGCACCTTGGAGACCAGGAACACCTCGTCGCGGCGCCCGGCAGTAGCATCCGCCACCACTTCCTCGGCGCCGCCGCTGGCATACATTTCGGCGGTGTCGATCAGCGTCATGCCGAGATCCAGCCCAAGCTTCAGGGCATTGACCTCATCGGCATGGCGGCGGGCGTCCTCGCCCATTTTCCAGGTGCCTTGACCCAGCACGGGAACGGCTTCGCCCGAGGGCAATGTCGTGGTTCTTATCGTTGACGGCATGGCGCGCTCCAGTCGAGACCCGATGGCACCACAGCTTTCGGGAGAAATCCAGACGAAAGTCCTGCCCTGGATTGCCTGCAGACTGCCCGATGTCTACTCCACCGGATGGGCGACCAGCCAATCCTGCATCTGCTTGATCTCGGCTTCCTGCGCCGCGATCACCGCTTCGGCCAGCTTGCGCATTTCCGGATCCTTGCCATTGGCAAGCTCGACCTTGGCCATGTCGATAGCCGCCTGGTGATGCGGGATCATGCCGCGGGCGAAATCGACATCGGCATTGCCGGAATATTCGATCGCCGTCATCGCGGTGTGCATCTTGTCCATCGCCGCCTTGTAGCCATCGGTCGAGGCACCCGGCGCGCCCATCGCTCCCATGTCGTGCGCCCCCATGTCGTGTTTCGTCTCCTGGGCTTGCGACGGAATGCTTTCCAGGAAAACGGCGAGCAGCATTCCGGCCGCCATCAGCAGCAGCACGATCTTCTTGGCCAACGTCATTCATGATCTCCTTTTTGAACGAGTTCCTATCTGGGGACTTGGCTCAGAGTTTCAACGCCCTGAGCCGCAACGCATTGGTCATCACCGAAACCGAGGACAGGCTCATCGCCGCTGCCGGTCGCCATGATGATCTTCAGGCCGCGCTCGTGCAGCGCCTTTATCGCCTCTGATGTCGTCGCCTTGATCGGGTCGGCGACGGCGACGATGCCGGCCAGCTTGTTGCCGACGGCGACGAACATCGAGGTCTTGCCCTCGGCAGCGCCTCGGCGCTGGTCGAGATGGATGCGATATCGATGCCGAGAGCGGCCATCATCGCGGCGTTGCCGAGCGCCACCTTCTGTCCCGACTTTTCGAGGCCGGCGGCAATGGCCAGCAGATCATCGTCCGCCATGCCCTCGGCAGCGACGATTTCGGTCAATCTCGGCCGGCCTTCGGTCAATGTGCCGGTCTTGTCGACGATCAGCGTGTCGACCGAGGCAAAGCGCTCGAGCGCCTCGGCGTCCTTGATCAGCACGCCGGCATGCGCGCCGCGCCCTGTGGCGGTCATGATCGACATCGGCGTGGCAAGGCCCAGCGCGCAGGGACAGGCGATGATCAGCACCGAGACCGCCGAGACGATTGCAAAGATCAGACTGGGTTGCGGCCCGAAAATCGCCCAGGCGATGAACGCAACGATCGCAACCACCACGACGGCCGGGACGAAATAGAAGGAGACGCGGTCGGCCAGGCCCTGGATCGGCGCGCGCGAACGCTGCGCCTTGGCGACGAGCTCGACGATCCGCGCCAGATATCGACCAGTTCCGGGCCCTCGTCGCCGGTCGGCACGCCCATCGGTTCCAGCGCCATGCCGCAGATCGGGCAGGCGCCTGGCTTGTCGCGGACGATTTCGGGATGCATCGGGCAGGTGTATTGCGTGCCTTTCGGCATCGCCTGCTGCTCCGGCCTGTCGCCAAGATACTTTGCCGGCTCCGCCTCGAACTTCACCTTGCAGCCGGCCGAGCAGAAATAGAAGCCCTGGCCTTCATGCCGGGAAAAGTGCTTCGCGGCGGCACGCTCGACACGCATGCCGCAGACCGGATCGGTGGCGGTAATGTAGTTTTCCGGCTCGGCCGTGAACTTCGAACGGCAGCGCTCGCTGCAGAAATGATAGCGATGGCCGCCATGATCGGCGGTCGGCTTGCCGGCGGCCGGATCGACGGTCATGCCGCAGACCGGGTCGCGAATGACTGCGTCGGCGACGGACGGAGCAGCTTTCGGCGAGCAGAAACCGCTATGGGCGTGATGGTGGTGGTCGGAGTGCGTCAATGCGGAAAGGCCTCTCTGTCTCGAACTTGCAACAGAGGTAGTGCTTCCAGTAACTGGAAGGTCAAGGCCAATTTCGACCTTTGGTGCCGTGGTGCATGCCGGACTGCCTGACCCAAACCGCTTCCATGCTTATGGCCGCCGCCACTTCCGGGCTTGGCAACATCGTCCAGCAAGACCATCTATCAAGTGCGGCAAGAGGCGATCATCCGGTTTCGACTCCCGTGGAGAGCGTGTCCGTCCGCCCCATACCCAGCGCCGCGAAAACGCGCTATAGACGCCGCCAAAACGGCGAGGCCGAACGACACTTATGGCAAGAATCTCTCTAAAGCTCGACGAACTGATCGACGGCGAAGCCTTGCGCCGCGAGATGACCGCGCTGACCGCGGCCACGGCAGGCGACGGCTCCGGCAAGGCTGCGCGCACCGGTGTTCTGCAGCTTCTCAAGGGCAGGCTGGCCGCCGGCCGCAGCATCGCCGAACGCATGCTGATGGACGACGGCAGCGGCACAGCCTGCGCCGCCCGGCTGTCGCATCTCATGGACGAAATCATCCGCGCGCTCTACGAGTTCGCCGCCACCCACGTCTATCGCATCAAAAACCCGTCATCGGCCGAACGCATGGCCGTCGTCGCGGTCGGCGGCTATGGCCGCGGCACGCTGGCGCCGGGATCCGATATCGATCTGCTCTTCCTGCTGCCCTACAAGCAGACGCCATGGGGCGAGCAGATCGTCGAATACATGCTCTACGTGCTGTGGGACCTGGGACTGAAGGTCGGCCACGCCACCCGCAACATCGACGAATGCCTGCGGCAGTCGCGCACCGACATCACCATCCGTACCTCGATCCTGGAGGCGCGTTTCCTGTGGGGCGAGCAGAAGCTCTATGACGAGCTATTGCAGCGCTTCGACCGCGAGGTGGTGCGCACCACCGGACCCGAATATGTGCAGGCCAAGCTTGCCGAACGCGACGAGCGTCATGCCAAGGCCGGCGAAAGCCGCTATCTGGTCGAACCCAATGTCAAGGACGGCAAGGGCGGCCTGCGCGACCTGCAGACGCTGTTCTGGATCGGCAAGTATTTCTACCGGGTCCGCACCGGCGAGGAACTGGTCGACAAGGGCGTCTTCACCGGCACCGAATACCGGGAATTCCAGAAGGCCGAGGACTTCCTGTGGGCGGTGCGCTGCCACATGCATTTCCTCACCGGCAAGGCCGAGGAACGGCTGCATTTCGACATCCAGCGCGAGATCGCCGAGCGCCTGGGCTACACCACACATCCGGGCCTGTCGGCGGTCGAGCGCTTCATGAAGCATTACTTCCTCGTCGCCAAGGATGTTGGCGACCTGACCCGCATCTTCTGCGCGGCGCTGGAGGAAGAGCAGGCCAAGCATGTGCCGGGCTTCAACCGTATCTTCCTCACCTTCTCGCGCCGCAAGCGCAAGCTTGCCGGCACGTCCGATTTCATTATCGACAACCATCGCATCAACATCGCCGACGACCTGGTGTTCGAGCGCGATCCGGTCAATCTCCTGCGGCTGTTCTGGGTCGCCGACAAGCACGGGCTGGAATTTCACCCCGATGCGCTGAAGCTGCTGACCCGTTCGCTCGGCCTCATCGGCAAGGCGCTCAGGCGCGACGAGGAAGCCAACCGGCTGTTCCTCGACATATTGACGTCGGACCGCAATGCCGAACTCAATCTCAGGCGGATGAACGAGGCGGGACTGCTGGCAAAGCTAATCCCGGATTTCGGCAAGATCGTCGCCATGATGCAGTTCTCGCTGTACCACCACTATACGGTGGACGAGCACCTGATCCGCTGCATCGGCGTGCTGGCCGAGATCGAGCGCGGCGACGGTGAAAAGGTCCACCCGCTTGCCCACTCGCTGATGCCGGGGCTGAAGAAAAGCCGCGAGGCGCTTTATGTCGCGGTGCTGCTGCACGATATCGCCAAGGGCCGGCCCGAGGACCATTCCGAAGCGGGCGCCCGGATCGCGCGGCGGATCTGCCCGCATATGGGGCTGTCGGCGGCCGACACCGAAACGATCGCCTGGCTGGTCGAGAACCATCTCGTCATGTCGATGACCGCGCAGACCCGCGACCTCAACGACCGCAAGACGATCGAGGACTTTTCCGCGATCGTGCAGTCGGTCGAACGGCTGAAGCTGCTGCTCGTCCTGACCGTCTGCGATATCAGAGGCGTCGGGCCTGGCGTCTGGAACGGCTGGAAGGGGCAGTTGCTGCGCACGCTCTACTACGAGACCGAATTGCTGTTGACCGGCGGGTTTTCGGAGGTGTCGCGTGCGATGCGCACCGCGGCCGCCCGCGAAAAGCTGGCCGAGGCGCTCGCCGATTGGCCGGAAAAGGCCCGCAAGCGCTATGTCGCCAAGCACTATGAGAATTATCTGCTGGCGGTCGATCTCGCCGACCAGCTTCGCCACGCCGAATTCATCCGCGAGGCGGATGCGGCGGGCAAGAAGCTCGCCACGATGATCAAGACCCATCAGTTCGAGGCGGTGACCGAGATCACCGTGCTGGCGCAGGACCATCCCCGCCTGCTGTCGGTCATTGCCGGCGCCTGTGTGGCGGCCGGCGGCAACATTGTCGACGCGCAGATCTTCACCACCTCCGATGGCCGCGCGCTGGACACCATCCTGATCTCGAGGGAATTCGACCGCGACGAGGACGAGCGCCGCCGCGCCGAGCGCGTCGGCCGTCTGATCGAGGACGTGCTGTCGGGCAAGAGCTGGCTGCCGGAGATGATCGAGAAGCGCACCAAGCCGCGGCGCGGCGCCAAGGTCTTCCGCATCCAGCCGCGCGCCGAAATCCGCAACACGCTGTCGAACCGGTTCTCGGTGATCGAGGTCGAGGGGCTGGATCGGCCGGGCCTGCTGTCCGAGATCACCGGGGCGTTGTCCGACCTGTCGCTCGACATCGCCTCGGCCCACATCACCACCTTCGGCGAAAAGGTCATCGACACCTTCTATGTCACCGATCTCACTGGCCAGAAGATCGACAGCCCGACCCGGATGGCCGCTATCAAAAACAGACTGATCGCGGTCCTCGAAGGCACCGTGCCCGAGCGCGGCGGCAAGGCCAAGGCTGCGGCCGAGTGACAGCCACCACTCATTTGTCCCAATCCTGCAGGCAGTCTCCAGACGCATGAGCCTTGTCAAAAAGTTCGCGACGGTCGCTTCCGGCACGCTGATGAGCCGCGCCCTCGGCTTCGGCCGTGAGATGCTGATGGCGGCCGCGCTCGGCACCGGGCCGATCGCCGACGCCTTCAACGCCGCCTTCCAGTTTCCCAACACCTTCCGGCGGCTGTTTGCCGAAGGCGCCTTCAACGCCGCCTTCGTGCCGCTGTTCGCCAAGGAGATCGAAACCCACGGCACCGATGGCGCCAAGCGCTTTTCCGAAGAGGTGTTCGGCGTGCTGTTCACGGCGCTGCTGGCGCTGACCATCGCCATGGAACTGGCGATGCCGCTGATCGTGCGCTACCTGGTGGCGCCGGGCTTTGCCGACTCGCCGGAAAAGTTCGAGATGACGGTCCGGCTCGCGACCATCATGTTTCCCTATCTGATCTGCATGTCGCTCGGCGCCATGATGGCCGGCATGCTGAATTCGCTGCGCCGCTATTTCGCCGCCGCGGTGGCGCCGGTGTTCCTGAACGTCATCCTGATCGGCGTGCTCGCCTATGCGTGGCACAAGGGATCGGACGCGCGCACCGTTGGCTTCGCACTGGCCTGGGGCGTGCTGGCGGCGGGGCTGGTGCAACTGGCGATCGTCTGGGTGGCGGTGCGCCATGCCGGCATCTCGATCGGCTTTCGCCGGCCAAGGATGACGCCCAATGTCAAGCGGCTGCTGATCCTGGCGCTGCCGGCGGCGATCACCGGCGGCATCACCCAGATCAACCAGCTGATCGGCACCGCAATCGCCTCGGCGCAGGACAGTGCGGTGTCGTCGCTCGCCTATGCCGATCGCATCTACCAGCTGCCGCTCGGCGTCGTCGGCATCGCCGTCGCAATCGTGCTTCTGCCCGAACTGTCGCGGGCGCTGAAGTCGGGCAATCTGATCGAGGCGGCCAATATGCAAAACCGGTCGGTGGAGTTCACGCTGTTCCTGACCTTGCCGGCGGCGGCGGCACTGCTGGTCCTGGCGGAGCCGATCGTCGGGCTGGTCTACGAACGCGGAGCATTTGCCGCAAACAACTCGACGCCGATCGTGGCGGCGATCCTGGCGATCTTCGGCTTGGGGCTGCCCGCCTTCGTGCTGATCAAGGCGTTCACCCCCGGCTATTTCGCTCGCGAGGACACACGCACGCCGATGATCTTCGCCGCGATCTCGGTGGCGGTGAACATCACCACCGCGCTGACGCTGTTTCCGCAGATGGGCGCGCCGGGCATCGCCGTCGCCTCGGCCGTCGCCGGCTGGGTCAATGCGCTGATGCTGCTCGGCGTGCTGATCCGGCGCGGCCATTGGGGCCGCGACGTGCCGCTCATGAGACGCATCCCACGGCTGGTGCTGTCGGCCGCGGTGATGGCGGCGGCGCTGTATTTTGCCGAACACTGGTTTGCCGCCAGCCTCGCTTCCGGCTCGCCGCTGGTGGTCAAGACTGCAACGCTGCTTGGGCTCGTCGCCGGCGGGGCGCTGCTTTACTTCGTCACCGCCTTCGCCATCGGCGGCGCCGATTTCGGCATGATCCGGCGCAGTATGGCGCGGAAGGGATCACCGTCTGTCAGGGGACAGTCTCCAGATCCGTAAGCTAACCGTAGCGACCCCGTCGACAAGCATCAGTCTTCGCCGGACAATTCGTCATAGACCGGGCGCGGCAGCGGCTTACGTGCCTGCTTGCTAAGTTCGATCCCGAATTCGGCCCGAAGCCGCGCCGCTGTCTCTAGCGGCGTCTCGCGGCCATGTCGGTGCTCCAAAGCTTTCTCGTTTGAGATGGTCATCCATTTCTCGTCAGATCGTTTGCAGAATATGCTCCTATCATACCATATCGATGTCGGCGCCGCCCCTCATTGCCCTGCCGGGCATTTCTCCCCGTTTACGGGGAGAAAGAAGCTGGCTGCCCCTCGGCGCTCGTCCTGCAACGCCTGTCGTTGGCGAAACCGTCGACGACGGGTCTTTCTCCCCGTCACTATACGGGGAGAAATGCCCGGCAGGGCAATGAGGGGCAGCGCCGACCTGTCAAGCCGACAGGCGCTATAGGCGCAGCGCCAACAACATCGAACAAGCAATCCGACCTGAAGCAATCGCTCTGCTGCGATCGCCTACAGCCCCTTGATCGTCTACTCGCTCTCGTCCATAAGCGCGCCGTCGCAAGACTTTCGCCGCGCGCGAAACGGCCCTCCACAAGCCAGGGAAACACCATGACTGACGCCAATCAGCCTGCCTTCAAGCCCCTCGTGTTTTCCGGCGTCCAGCCGACCGGCAATCTGCACCTCGGCAACTATCTCGGCGCCATCAAGAAATTCGTCGCCCTGCAGGACACCTCCGATTGCATCTATTGCGTCGTCGACCTGCATTCGCTGACCGCGCAGCTTGTCCATGAGGATCTCAAGGACCAGACGCGCGCGATCACCGCGGCGTTTCTCGCCTCCGGCATCGACCCGAAGAAGCACATCGTCTTCAACCAGTCGCGGGTCATGCAGCACGCCGAGCTCGCCTGGATCTTCAATTGCGTCGCCCGCATCGGCTGGATGAACCGGATGACGCAGTTCAAGGACAAGGCCGGCAAGGATCGCGAGAACGCCTCGCTTGGGCTGCTTGCCTATCCGAGCCTGATGGCGGCCGACATCCTAGCCTACCGCGCCACCCATGTGCCGGTCGGCGATGACCAGAAGCAGCATCTGGAGCTGACACGCGACATCGCGCAAAAATTCAACAACGACTTTTCGGACCGCATCGCCGGCCTTGGCGTCGGCGTCGAGATGAAGGTCGGCGAGGAGACCGTGAACGGTTATTTCCCGCTGACCGAACCGATCATCGGCGGACCGGCGGCGCGCATCATGTCGCTACGCGACGGCTCGAAGAAGATGTCGAAGTCGGATCCGTCGGACCTGTCGCGCATCAATCTGACCGACGATGCCGACAGCATCTCGAAGAAGATCCGCAAGGCCAAGACCGACCCGGAGGCGTTGCCTGGCGAATTGGACGGCCTGGCCGGCCGGCCGGAAGCCGAAAACCTGGTCGGCATCTATGCGGGTCTCGCCGAGATATCGAAGGAGGCAGTGCTGAAAGAGTTTGGCGGCCAGCAGTTTTCGGTGTTCAAGCCGGCGCTGGCCGACCTTGCCGTGGAAAAGCTGGCGCCGGTCGCCGGCGAAATGCGCCGCATTTCCGACGACCGCGCCTATGTCGACGCGGTGCTCAGGGATGGCGGCGAGCGGGCCGGCCTGCTGGCCGAGGCGACGATGAAGACCGTGCGCGACATCATCGGCCTGCTGCAGGGTTAATCTGCAGCCAATATCGCTACATCCGCCGGTCGCTTGCGGCCGGGCCGTGGCGGTGGCAGATTGCGACCGAAACCATCGAAGGTAGAATATGGTCTCCAAACGCCTCAGCCGCGAAGCCGGCCATCGCCGCAAGTTTTTGGCGATTATCGACGACACGCCCGAATGCGAACGGGCCGTCGTCTACGCCTCGAAGCGCGCGCAGAGCACCAGCGGCGTGCTGGTGCTGCTCTATGTGATCGAGCCGGACGATTTCCAGCATTGGCTGGGTGTCGAGAAGATCATGCGCGAGGAGGCCACCGCCACCGCGCGCGCCGCACTGGACAGCTATGCCAACAAGGTGCGCCAGAAGCTCGGCATCGAGCCGGAACTGGTGGTGCGCGAAGGCAAGCCGACGGAAGAGATCCACAAATTGATCGAGGAGGACCAGGATATCGCCATCCTCGTGCTGGCCGCCGGCGCCGGCAAGGAGGGGCCGGGCCCGCTGGTCGGCGCGGTCGCCGGCAAGGGCGCCGCCTTCCCGATCCCGGTGACAGTGGTGCCGCAGAACCTGTCAGACGAAGAAATCGACAGCCTGGCCTAAGGTGTGTTGCAGAAGACCGCAAAAACATTCTCCCAGCCAGCCGTTCCGGCGATGGCTTTCGCTTGAATGTCCTGCCGATAGGGCCTATTTAGAATTATTCCAAACTATATGCCCGAACGGGCTCGGAGACGTCCATGTTCATCCAGACCGAATCGACGCCAAATCCGGCGACATTGAAGTTCCTTCCCGGCAAGGAAGTGCTTGTCGAAGGCACCGCAGATTTCCGCGATGCCGACAGCGCTGCCGCGGCTTCGCCGCTGGCCGGCCGGCTGTTCGAGATCCCGGGCGTGACCGGCGTCTTCTTCGGCTATGATTTCGTCACCGTGACCAAGGACGGCCCCGACTGGCAGCATCTGAAGCCGGCGATCCTCGGCGCCATCATGGAGCACTTCATGTCCGGCGCGCCGGTCATGGCCAGGGCCGGCCCCGCCGCCGAGACCAGCCAGACCGGCGAATTCTACGACAAGGCCGACGAGGAACTGGTCATCACCATCAAGGAACTGCTCGACACGCGAGTGCGTCCGGCGGTCGCCCAGGACGGTGGCGACATCACCTTCCGCGGCTTCGAGAACGGCACCGTGTTCCTGCACATGAAGGGCGCCTGCGCCGGCTGCCCGTCGTCGACGGCGACGCTGAAGCACGGCATCCAGAACCTGCTCCGGCATTTTGTGCCCGAGGTGCAGCAGGTCGAACAGGTCTCTTAAGATCAAAGGACGTCAATTCGCCCCTTCGCGCGACACAAAAAACCGGGCCAAATTGCCCGGTTTTTTGTTTTGGGACGTCAGTTGTTGCCTAGACGGTCCGCGTATGAGCTCTAGAGAACGATGACCTTGGCGCCGACGGAGGTGCGGTCGTAAAGGTCGATGATGTCCTGGTTCATCAACCGAATGCAGCCCGACGACATCGCTTTGCCGATCGAGTTCCACTCCGGGCTGCCATGCAGGCGGTAGCCTGAATCGCCGCCCTTGTTGAACAGATACAGGGCGCGCGCGCCGAGCGGGTTGGTCAATCCGGGATCCATGCCGCCGGCAAATTTGGCGAGTTCCGGCTGGCGCTTGATCATCGCCGAAGGTGGCGTCCAGGTCGGCCATTCGCGCTTCGCCGCGATGCGGGCGGTGCCGCGCCATTCAAAACCCTCGCGGCCGACGCCGATGCCGTAACGCATCGCCTCGCCGCCGCCCATGACATAATAGAGGAACTTGTTCTGCGTATCGACGACGATGGTGCCCGGCTTTTCACCGGTGTCGTAGCTCACGATCTGCCGGCGGTATTTGAACGGCACCTTTTCGATCGGAATGCGCGGCAGTTGATAGCCCGCATCGGTCATCGGGCCATAGTTGTTGGTGAATATCTGCGAGCCGATGGTGCTGCAACCAGCAATAGCCGTCGACAGCGCAAGTGCGGCGACGATTGCGAATGACTTCATGCGCATGAAAAGGTCCGATGCCCCGCCCGAAAGATAGCGGCACGAGACGGCCGCCTTGTCGCCATCATTCATGCTGGCATTTGCTTTGCTTGCCAAGCGGGCGATGCCTATATGCAGGGGCTTACATGCCGGTAAGTCCGCAGCTGTGGCTTTTCGGCAACGGCACTCATAAGATTATGTAGGAAATTCAATGGGGCGGTCCGCCAGGCCGCCGGAAGTTAGGGAACCAATCATGAATGTCGGAGATGCCGCCCAGCGTTCCGGCCTGCCGGCCAAGACCATTCGCTACTATGAGGAGATCGGCCTGATCCGCCCGCAGCGCGCCGGCAACGGCTACCGCGACTATTCGGGCGACGACATCCACCGGCTGACGTTTCTGCGCCGCGCGCGCAATCTCGGCTTTTCCATCGACGACTGCCGCCAGCTGATGGCGCTCTACCAGGACCGCAGCCGCGCCAGCCATGACGTGCGCGAGATCGCCGCCGCGCATGTGACGGCAATCGAGGAGAAGGTGCGCGAATTGCAGTCGATGCGCTCGACCCTGCAGAAGCTGATCCATGCCTGCCACGGCGATGACCGGCCGGACTGCCCAATCCTGGACGATATTGCGGGGGCGGTTTTGCCATCTGACAAAGTCGTTCCCGCACAGGTGTGAAGGGCGAGACCCGTAATGCCAGCCGTTTTGCAGGTTGGGATTTCCAGGGATCAAGAGGTACCGTCGACACGCTCGGCTATGGCGAATGCCTGCAGGTTCCTTGCCTTGCCGTGGTCTTCTTCGGCGTTGGCGATAATCGAGAAGAACGCCGCGCGGGCGATGTCCTCTTTGACGCGTTCGGGTGTTCCTTCCTGGCCGCTTTGATCAATTGCTTGGGTGCCATGTCAGGCGTCACGACCCGCATCAGGGTGTCGGCTACCGCCTGCACCTCGTCCGCGTTCATCATCCACACTCCCTGGAGCCACCCGCATTCGCACAGTATCTCATATTGCTAATGTGTGGAACGTGCAGCGTCCGTTTGAGTACCAAGATTTCACGCAGAAATCACATTTCAAGCGCGCCTTGGGTGCCTTCCAGAAAACGGTTCAAACCGTGAACAAAGTCTGTCATGGTGCGCCCATGCCAATTATCTCACCGATTCCTCTCAATCCCCTGATCGATGGCCGCCAGTCGGAGCGCGCGATGCTGGTTCGGCGCGGCGTGCAGCGGCTGCTCAGGGAGATGGGCGCGCATGTGCTGCCGGAACTGTCGCTGGCGACCGGGCGCCGCGCCGACATCGTCGCGCTGACCCGCCAGGGCGACATCTGGATCATCGAGATCAAATCCTCGATCGAGGATTTCAAGGTCGACCGCAAATGGCCGGACTACCGGCTGCACTCCGACCGATTTTTTTTCGCCACGCATCCCGGTGTGCCGTCGGAGATCTTTCCGCAGGAATGCGGTTTTATCCTTTCCGACGGCTACGGCGCCGAAATCCTGCGCGACGCGCCCGAGCACCGCATGGCGGCGGCGACGCGCAAGGCGCTGATGCTGAGGATCGCGCGGGCCGGAGCAGCGCGGCTGCTCGCGGCGGAACTTGCCGGCGTGGCGGTGCCGGCTCTGGAGGGCGAGAGCGAGTAGAGGGTTTTCGGATCCCCCTGCAACCTTCGACGTTTGCGCTGCCCCTCATCTGCCTGCCGGCATCTTCTCCCCGTGAACGGGGAGAAGGGGCGCTGGCCGCAACCTCTGCACCCTTTCTGCAACGCTGGAGATTGGCGAAATCTTTTGCGAAGGCGTCTTTCTCCCCGTCTCTAAACGGGGAGAAATGCCCGGCAGGGCAATGAGGGGCGGCGCAACGTTCGTCGGCTACTCTTCCTCTTGGTCCATCCCATTCGCTGCCGGCGCCATCAGCAGCACGGCGGCGCCGAGGATGGCGGCGATGAAGGAGCCGGCGAGGATGCCGACTTTCACCGCGTCCTGGAGCTCGACATTGCTGGCGAAGGCGAGCAGGCCGATGAACAGGCTCATGGTGAAGCCGATGCCGCAGAGCAGCGAAATGCCGACCATGTGCAGCCAGCCGGCATTGACCGGCAGATCGGCGAGGCCGAGCCGGATGGCAAGCGCAGAAGAACCGAACACGCCGACCAGCTTGCCGGCGACGAGGCCGGCGGCGACGCCCAGCGTCAGTGGCTCGACCAGGGTGGCACCACTGAGGCCGGCGAGCGGGACGCCGGCATTGGCGAAGCCGAAGATCGGGACGACGACGAAGGGCACTATCCTGTGCAGGCCGTGCTCGAGCCGGTGCAGCGGTGAATGGTCTGAATCCTGGCTGATGCCGGGGGTGATTTTCAAAGGTATGGTCAGGGCCAGCGCCACGCCGGCGAGCGTGGCATGGACGCCCGATTTCAGCACAAGCACCCACAGCACGACACCAAGCAGGAGATAGGGCAGCAGCGTCAGCACCTTCATGCGGTTGAGCACGATGAGCAGAGCGATGACCGCGAAGGCGGCGCCGAGATAGGCGAGCGACAGGCCGCTCGTATAGAACACCGCGATGATGATGACGGCGCCAAGGTCGTCGATGATGGCGAGCGCGGTGAGGAATACCTTCAGCGACCCTGGCACGCGGCTGCCGAGCAGCGACAGCACGCCGAGCGCAAAGGCGATGTCGGTGGCGGTCGGGATCGCCCAGCCGGACAGGGCGGCTGGATTGTCGCGGTTGATGGCGACATAGACAAGTGCCGGCACCAGCATGCCGCCGGCAGCGGCGATGCCGGGCAGAGCGCGGCGTGGCCAGGTCGAGAGCTGGCCGTCCAGCATCTCGCGCTTGATCTCCAGGCCGACCAGCAGGAAAAACACCGCCATCAGGCCGTCATTGATCCAATGCGATACGCTGAGCGGTCCCAGATAGGCGTGGAGGGCGTCGAAATAGGTTTTGGCCAGCGGCGAATTGGCGACGACCAGCGCCAAGGCCGCGGCTGCCATCAGGACGATGCCGCCTGTCGCCTCGCTGGCCAGGAATTCGCGAAAGGTGGAAGTCGGCCGCGGCTTCTGGTCCTGCATGTCGTCTCCGTCGTGTCGCCTACCAGCCGGCAGGGACAACATCACCCTGTGCGATGATGCGCAACCGCCGATGGCAGGGCAGTTCTTACAGTGCCACGCGACCTTGGCGCGCGCAAAGGACGGTCAGGCGTTAGCGCGGCGCGCGTTTGGCGAGAATCCGCTGCAGCGTGCGGCGATGCATGTTGAGACGGCGGGCCGTCTCGGAGACGTTGCGGTCGCACATTTCGTAGACGCGCTGGATGTGCTCCCAGCGCACGCGATCGGCCGACATCGGGTTTTCAGGCGGTGCGGCGCGTTCGCCCGCAGTGCGGGTAAGAGCCGCGAAAACCTCGTCGGCATCTGCCGGTTTCGACAGATAGTCGATGGCCCCGAGCTTCACCGCCGTAACCGCGGTGGCGATGTTACCATAGCCGGTGAGAATGACGGTGCGGGCGTCGTCGCGCTTCTCGCGGATGGCGGCAACGACGTCGAGGCCGTTGCCGTCGGCGAGCCGCATGTCGACCACCGCGTAGGCTGGCGGATTGGCGCGCGCCTTGGCCACGGCCTCCTCGACGCTCTCGGCCGTCTCGACCACGAAACCCCTGGTCTCCATGGCGCGGGCAAGGCGGGTGAGGAATGGCCTGTCGTCGTCGACGATCAGCAGCGAGGTGTCCTCGCCCTCAACCATTGCGCCAATCGTTTCGTCGCCATTCATCGTCTTGACATTCCTGCTGCCCGAATTTTACGCAGATATAGTTTTGGAGCGCTATTGTCCAATTCAAGCCGTGTCAAACATGGTGGCCGAAGCCGATTCAGGATTGAGGAAGACGCTGCGCGGCCACGATATCCGCACGACGGCGCCCTCGCCCGGCTCGTTTGAATTGCGGAAATCGAGCGTGGCGCCCGAGCGTTCAAGCAGGGTCTTGGCGATGAACAGCCCCAGTCCGAGCCCGCCGCCGGCCTCGGTGCCCTGGCGTGTCGACATATAGGGCTCGCCGATGCGATCGATGATTTCGGGAGGAAAGCCCGGCCCGTCGTCGGTGATCGAGAAGGTGACCGTTGCCTCGTTCCAGCTCCAGCGCACGGTGACGCTCTTGCGGGCAAAATCGACGGCGTTCTCGACCAGATTGCCGAGGCCGTAGATGACGCCGGGATTGCGCCGTCCCACCGGTTCGGGGCCGATGCGCTCGCCGGGGCGAAGCTTGATCGAGATGCCAAAATCGCGGTGCGGGGCGGTCATCTCCTCGACCAGCGAGGTCAGCGGCAGGCGGGAGAGATGCGCCTCGCCCTCGGAGGACAGGCTGGTCAGGCGTTTGAGGATCTCGCGGCAACGCTCGCTCTGCGAGCGCAGCAGCGTCACGTCCTCCCCGTATTTCGGGTCATTGCGGAGCGCCTTCTCCATCTCCTTGGCAACAAGCGTGATGGTGGCGAGCGGCGTGCCGAGCTCATGCGCGGCGGCAGCGGCAAGGCCGTCCAGCGCCGACAAATGCTGTTCGCGCTGCAGCACGAGCTCGGTGGCGGCAAGCGCGTTGGCGAGCAGCCGGGCTTCCTCGGCCACGCGGAAGGCGTAGATCGCGGTGAAGGCGATCGAGGAAAACACCGCCATCCACATGCCAGCGACGTAAATGAACGGCATCTCCAGCGGCGCGCCCTCGTACCAGGGCAGCGGCAGATGGAAGAACACCAGCAGGCTCGCCGTCACCATCACCAGCGCGCCGAGGATGGCGGTCAGGCGCAGCGGCAGCGACGTCGCCGAGATGACCACGGGCACGGTGACCAGCACTGAAAACGGGTTGGTGAGGCCGCCGGTCAGGTAGAGCAGACCGGCAAGCTGCAGGCTGTCGATGGTCAGGATGGCGAAAGCCTGCAGCGGGGTCAGCCGATGCGCCGCCGGATAACGGAAGGTCAGCAACAGGTTCATCCAGGCCGAACAGGCGATCAGCGCGAAGCAGAGACTGACCGGCAGCGGGAATTTCAGCCCGTAGGCAACGACGAGAACCGTCAGACTCTGGCCGACAATGGCAAGCCAGCGCAGCCTGATCAGCGTGTTGAGGCGCAGCCGCTGGCTTTGCTGGAAGTCGGGCGCCCGCAGGATGTTTATCATGGCCAAGGATTATAGCCGGAAAAGGAGAAAGGCTAGGTCCCCCGCGGTTTGGCGCGGCTGGTGGCGGTGGCGAGAAGCGGGTTCTCCGGCCAGACATGCCGGGGATAGCGGCCACGCATCTCGGCTCGCACATCGGCCCAGGAGCCGCGCCAGAAACCGGGCAGGTCACGCGTCGTCTGGATCGGTCGGTGCGCCGGTGACAATAGCTCGAGCGTCAGCGGCACCGCGCCGTTGGCGATCGCGGGATGCCGGTCGAGACCGAACAGCTCCTGGACGCGGATCGCCAGCACCGGCCATTCACCGTCATAGCGGATCGGCACGCGGCTGCCGGATGGAGGGTCGAAATGGGTCGGCGCCAGCACCTCGATCCGGCGCTGCAGATCGTGCGGCACCAATGCCATGAGGCCGGCCGAAAGCACGCCCGGATCGATCGCGGCAAAGGACGCCGCGCCGGAAAGGAAGGGCAGCAGCCAGTCGTCGAGGCGGTCGATGAGCGCCGCATCGGAAACATCTGGCCAGGGCGCGCCAAGACCGCGATGCAGCCAGCCGAGCCGTTGGCGCAGCGTTTCGGCCTCCTTGCCCCACGGCAAAAGCGACAGCCCGTGTTGGCGCAGGGCGTCAAGGATGGCGCGATCTGCGGCGATGCCGGCCGGCGCCGGCAGCATGCGTTCGGACAGGGTGATGGCGCCGAGGCGAACGGTTTCACGCACACGCACCGCACGCCTGTCGCGGTCGAAACTGGTTTCGTGGTTTGTCTCGATCTTGTCGGCGAGCGAAGCGCGAATGTCGGCTTCGTCTATCGCCGCCGCTGCCGTAATACGGGCGTTCTGCGCCTTGCCCTGCAGATCGGCGACGACAAGCCAGGTTTCGCCCGCCAGCGGGTCGGCGGCGTCAAGCATGGCGCCTGAACCGTTGGCCAGCACGAAACGGCCGCGCTCTCCGCGCGCCCTGGCGACGCGATCCGGCCAGGCGTGGATGAGGAGAGCGCCGGCGCTGCCCTCCCCCCCGAGGGGAGGGTCGGCCAGTGAGCCTTGCCCAGCGAGGCGAGGGAGACGGGGTGGGGTCGGCGATGACGTGCCCGACCCAACCCCACCCCGATCTGCTTCGCGGATCGACATACCGGGGCGAACCACGGGTCTCGCCCGTCCTTCGGCCCTCCTCGAGGGCGAGGGTGAAGCCTGTTTCGCCAGCCGCTCGGCGAGCTGCCGGGCGGCGGTGGCGCGCGGCGATCTTTCGGATCGGAACCGAAGCAGCCGCCGTTCGAGGTCGGCGCCGTCGCCGCCCAGGCCACGCTCGGTGAGCAGCACGGCGAGCATGGCCGCTTCGAACGCCCGGCCGGTGTTTGCCACCTCGGTGACCATGTGAGCCAGCCGCACCGGCAGTGCCAGCCTGCGCATCGCAGCACCCGATTGCGTCAGTCGCCCTGCCTCGTCAATGGCGTCGAGCGCACGAAGCAGCGCCCTTGCCTCGCTGAGTGCCGGGGCCGGCGGCGGATCGAGGAAGCAGAGGCTCGACGGGTCGGCGACACCGAAGGCTGCACAATCGAGCAGAAGTCCGGAAAGGTCCGCCTCGAGGATTTCCGGCGGCGTGAAGGCGGGAAGTGCCGCGGTCTGCTCGGTCCGCCACAACCGGACGGCGACGCCGGGCTGCGTGCGGCCGGCGCGGCCGGCGCGCTGGTCGGCGGAGGCTTTGCTGACCCGCACCGTCTCCAGCCGCGTCAGGCCGCTGGCCGGCTCGTAGCGCGGCAGGCGCGACAAGCCGGAATCGATGACGACGCGCACGCCGTCGATGGTAATCGAGGTCTCGGCGATCGAGGTCGCCAGCACCACCTTGCGGCGGCAGGACGGCGCCGGCTTGATCGCTGCGTCCTGCGCCTTGTTGTCGAGCATGCCATAGAGCGGCACGATGTCGGTGTCGGCACTGACGCGGCCTTGCAGCCGCTCGGCGGTGCGCTCGATCTCGCGCTGGCCGGGCAGAAAGGCGAGCACGCTGCCGCTCTCCTCGGCAAGTGCCGCGCGGATCGCCTTGGCCATCGCGTCCTCGATGGCGATGCCGGCCGGCCGCTCGTCGTAGCGGATGTCGACGGGAAAGGCGCGGCCTTCGCTCTCGATCACCGGGGCGCCGGAAAGCAGCCGAGCGACGCGCGCGCCGTCGAGCGTCGCCGACATGACCAGCAATCGCAAATCGGTCCGCAGCGCACCTTGCACATCGAGCGCCAGCGCCAGACCAAAATCGCCGTCGAGCGAGCGCTCGTGGAACTCGTCGAAGAATACCGCCGAGACACCGGGCAACTCCGGATCGTCGAGGATCATCCGCGACAGCACGCCTTCGGTGACGACAAGAATTCTGGTCCTCGCAGAAGTGCGGTTCTCCATCCGCATGGCATAGCCGACCGTTTCGCCGGGCTCCTCGCCGAGCAGTTCCGCCATTCGGCGGGCGGCTGCGCGGGCAGCGAGCCGGCGCGGCTCGAGCAGAATGATCTTCCCCGTGCCGAGCCAAGCTGCATCGAGCAGCGCCAGCGGCACCAGCGTCGTCTTGCCGGCGCCGGGCGGCGCCACCAGCACGGCACTGTTGCCATGGCCGAGCGCTTCACCGAGCGCCGGCAGGACGGCGGAGACCGGAAGCTCTGGCAAGGGTTTTCTGGTCATTGTTTCAGGGATGCATCCATCCAATCGCGGCAGGTCGGTCGCGCCCCGCATATCAGCGGTGGCGGTCGCCGCGCAACCGGGCAACGGACCAACTCAAAGTGGGTCCACCTACTCGCCATGGTCAAAGGCGGGAGCCACCGACCATGGCGCGGCCGAGGAGCGACAGGAAGTCGGGATATTTCCTGATAGAACGGCGCGGCCAGGATCACCGCCCAGATACAAGCAAATTATGCTGCGGCGCAGCGACGAATTCGCTTGCGTTGTTTAGTAAAAATTGCATCACTAAACAAATTACTAAACATCCGCCGCTTAACTGCGTCGTCATGTTTAGACCCCTGAGGAGGGGGTTGAGGTTTTGAAACCGTCATCCGGGCGCGTTTCGCAAATGGGAGGAAGGCATGAAATCGACCTTGAAACTGACGTTGGGACTGACATCGGCGATGTTTGCGTCGACCGCCGTTTCGAATGTCGCGCAGGCTGAAGATCTGACGCTTTGCTGGGCAGCCTGGGACCCGGCCAACGCGCTTGTCGAATTGTCCAAGGATTTCACCAAGGAAACCGGCATCGGCATGAAATTCGAATTCGTGCCGTGGACCAACTATGCCGATCGCTTCCTCAACGAACTGAATTCCAAGGGCAAGCTGTGCGACCTGATCATCGGCGACAGCCAGTGGATCGGCGGCTCGGCCGAGAACGGCCACTACGTCAAGCTGAACGACTTCTTCGACAAGGAGAAGATCAGCATGGACGACTTCGTGCCAGCGACCGTCGTCGGCTACTCCGAATGGCCGAAGAACTCGCCGAATTACTGGGCGCTGCCGGCCATGGGCGACGTCGTCGGCTGGACCTATCGCAAGGACTGGTTCTCCAAGCCGGAACTGCAGAAGGAATTCAAGGAAAAGTACGGCTGGGATCTCGCAGCGCCGACGACCTTCGACCAGCTGAAGCAGATCGCCGAGTTTTTCCAGAAGCGCGAGATCGACGGCAAGACGGTCTATGGCGCATCGATCTATACCGAGCGCGGCTCCGAAGGCATCACCATGGGCGCCATGGACGGGCTCTACAGCTTCGGTTTCAAATATGAGAATCCCGACAAGCCATACGAGATGGACGGCTTCGTCAACTCCGAGAAATCGGTGAAGGGTCTTGAGTTCTACAAGGCGCTCTATGACTGCTGCACGCCTCCCGGGGCTTCCAACAGCTACATGGGCGAAGGCGTCGACGCCTTCAAATCCGGCCAGGTGGCGATGCACATGAACTTCGCCTTTACCTGGCCAGGCCTGCAGAAGGACGAAAATGTCGGCGGTGACAAGATTGGTTATTTCGCCAATCCCAAGGGGCCCGACGGCGATCAATTCGCCCAGCTTGGCGGCCAGGGCATCTCGGTGGTCTCTTACTCCGACAAGCAGGAGGCTGCGCTCAAATACATCAAGTGGTTCGCCAACAAGGATGTTCAGGCCAAATGGTGGTCGCTCGGCGGCTTTTCCTGCCTCAACGCAGTCGTCAAGGATCCAGGCTTCCCGGCCAGCCAGCCTTACGCGCAGACCTTCCTCGACTCCATGGCCATCGTGAAGGATTTTTGGGCAGAGCCAAGCTATGCGCCGCTGCTGCAGGCGTCGCAGAAGCGCTTCCATGATTATGTCGTCGCCGGCCAGGGTTCGGCCAAGGATGCACTTGATGGCCTGGTCAAGGACTGGACCGAGGTCTTCCAGGACGACGGCAAGATGTAGTTGGGGCAGTATCCAATCGGCTCCTCCCGAGCCACGACCGCGTGTCCCGTGCCACCCTTGGCACGGGACACAGCTCAGATAAATTCCACTGTCGAGACGACCCAAGTGACCGAAGCGGGACTGACCATGCTCAATCGGACTGCGGACAGCGTCGCCCGGGCTACGCCTGAGCCGTTGGCCCGCAAGGTCCGAGGCATCAGCGACAAGGGCCTCGCCTGGCTGTTCATCTCGCCGACGATCCTGTTGCTGCTCGCCGTCAACATCTTCCCGCTGTTCTGGGCGATCTATCTGTCCTTCACCAATTACCGCGCCAACCGTCCCAACGAGGTGGTCAGGAACGTCGGCCTTGCCAACTACAAGCGCATCCTCGGCGACCAGGACATCTGGATCGCCATGCAGACGACGGCGCATTTCGTGTTCTGGACCATCCTGCTGCAAACGCTGATCGGTTTTACCCTGGCCTGGCTGATCGATCGAAAGTTTCGCGCCCACGCCTTCTGGACGACCATCATTCTGGTGCCGATGATGCTGTCGCCGGCAGTGGTCGGCAATTTCTGGCGCTTCCTCTACGAGCCGCAGATCGGCCTGTTCGCCTATGCCATCTCATTCGTCACCGGCATTCCGGCAACGCAGATCGGCATGCTCTCCAACGTGTCTCTGGCGCCGTGGTCGATCGTCGTCGTCGACACATGGATGTGGACGCCTTACGTGATGTTGATCTGTCTCGCCGGCCTGCGCTCGATCCCCGAATACATCTATGAGGCAGCCGAGGTCGACCGCGCCTCCAACTGGCGGCAGTTCTGGTCGATCACGCTGCCGATGGCGCTGCCCTTCATCATGCTGGCGGTGCTGTTCCGCGGCATCGAGAACTTCAAGATGTTCGACATGGTCAACCTGCTGACCGGCGGCGGACCGGGATCGACCACCGAGGTCGCTTCGATCACGCTGAAGCGGCAGGCCTTCGAAAGCTGGCGAACCGGCTATTCCTCAGCCTTCGCAATCATCCTGTTCGTTGCGGTGTTCGGGCTGGCCAACATCTATGTCAAGGCGCTCAACAAGGTGAAGCAGAGATGAGCCTGACGTCAGCCCATTCTGTTGTCGCACCCTCGGCGATTTCGAAGCGCGTCGCCGGCACAATTATCGTGCTTTACGCGCTGATCTCGATCGTGCCGCTGCTGTGGATCTTCGCCACCAGCTTCAAGACGCCGCCGGACTCGATCGCCTATCCGCCAAAAATCCTATTCCAGCCGAGCCTCGAGGGCTACTGCAATCTGTTCTCGACCCGCACCCGGCAGACACCGGAATACATCAACGCGCTGGGACCGGCGACGGGCATCTGCGATGAGACAGTGCGCAAGCGCAACATGGTGATCGCCGGCCCGTCCAATTTCATGCCGCGCTTCGTCAATTCGCTGATCATCGCCTTCGGCTCGACCTTTTGCGCGGTATTCCTCGGCACATTGTCGGCCTATGGCTTCTCGCGCTTCAAGGTGCCGCTGGCCGACGACCTGCTGTTCTTCATCCTGTCGACGCGGATGATGCCGCCGATCGCGGTCGCTATTCCCATCTACCTGATGTATCGCGAGATTGGCCTGTCGGACACCGCGCTCGGCATGATCCTGCTCTATACGGCGGTCAATGTGTCGCTCGCCGTGTGGCTGCTGAAGGGCTTCATCGACGAGATCCCGCGCGAGTACGAAGAAGCGGCGATGATCGACGGATATACGCGGCTGCAGGCCTTCTGGCGCACCGTGCTGCCGCAGGCGACCACCGGCATTGCCGCGACCGCCATCTTCTGCCTGATCTTCGCCTGGAACGAATATGCCTTCGCCGCACTGCTGACCTCGGGCACGGCGCAGACCGCACCGCCCTTCATCCCGACCATCATCGGCGAAGGCGGCCAGGACTGGCCGGCGGTCGCCGCGGGCACGACGATCTTCCTGGTGCCGATCCTGGTGTTCACCATCCTGCTTCGCAAGCAGTTGCTGCGCGGCATCACTTTCGGCGCGGTGCGCAAATGAGCATGACCCAACCCGCAAAACGCAAGTCGCGCTGGCCGGTCTGGGCGAGGCGCGGATTGATGGAGAATATCGCCACGGTAATCATTGCCATTGGCTTCCTGATGCTGTTCCAGCCGTTCGCGCTGCCGCTCTACACCTATTCCTTCATCACCATGCTGGCCGGCACGGCGATGTTCATCATCGTCTCGAAGTTTCCGGAGTAGACGATGGCGGAGATCAGGGTCGAGCATCTGAGGAAGGCATTCGGCGATTTCGTCGCCGTGCAGGATTCCAACTTCGTCGTCGGGGATGGAGAGTTCTTCGTCATGCTGGGGCCGTCGGGTTGCGGCAAGACGACGACGCTGCGCATGATCGCCGGCCTGGAATTGCCGACCGGCGGCAAGATCCTGCTCGGTGGCGAGGACGTTACCATGCGGCGTGCCCGCGAGCGCGACATCGCCTTTGTCTTCCAGCTGTTCGCGCTCTATCCGCATATGAATGTGCGCAAGAACATCGGCTTCCCGCTGCTGGCGCAAGGCACGCCAGGCATCGAAATCCGCCGGCGCGTCGAAGAGACGGCGAAGCTGTTGCGCATCGACCATCTGCTCAACAAGTCGGTCTCCGGTCTTGCCGGCGGCGATCGCCAGCGCGTGGCGCTCGGCCGCGCCATCGTGCGGCGGCCAAAATGCTTCCTGATGGACGAGCCGCTCGGCACGCTCGACACCGAATTCCGCGATCTCATGGTGCATGAGCTGCGCGAACTGCACAACCGCATCCACGCCACCACGGTCTACGTCACGCATGACCAGATGGAAGCGATGTCGATGGCCGACAAGATCGCGGTGATGAACCACGGCGTCATCGAGCAGTTCGGAAGTCCACGCGAAATCTACGACCGGCCGGCGACGATGTTTGTCGCCGATTTCATCGGCTCGCCGCCGATGAATTTTCTCGGCTTTGGCGGCGGGCTTACAAAGGGCGCCAGCGAGATTTTGGTGCAAGGCGCCAAAGTGGCGGTGCCGGAGGTGCGCGAGGACATCGCGCCGGCCGACATGGCGCTCGGCATCCGACCGGAACACATCCGCTTCGACGACGCTTCGAAGCTGCGCGGCGCCATCTATGGCACCGAATATCTCGGCACCACGCAGATCGTTGCGGTGGAGACATCCGGCGGCATCATCAAGGCGCGGGTGCCGGCCGAAATCCGGCTCAATGCGGGCGACCATGTCGGCCTGGCCCTGAGCAGCGCACGGCTGTCGCTGTTCGAGAAGGGCTCCGGCCGCGCGGTGCGAACCGCAATCCATGACGGGGCTTCCCAGGGAAGAGCGCATCATGGCTGACGTGCAGATCAATGGCGTGACCAAGAGCTTCGGCGAACATGTCGCCGTGGACACTCTCGATCTGCACGTCGCCGACGGCGAATTCGTCGTGCTGCTCGGCCCGACCGGGGCCGGCAAGACGACGACGCTCAGACTTATCGCCGGATTGGAACGGCCGGATACGGGCTCGATCCATATCGGCGGCCGCGATGCGACAATGCTGTCGCCGGCCGAGCGCGACACCGCCTTCGTCTTCCAGCAATATTCGCTCTATCCGCATCTGTCGGTCTACGACAATCTGGCCTTTCCGCTGCGCTCGCCGGCGCGGCGGCTGAGCGAGGACGCGGTGCGCCGCCGCGTCGAGGATGTGGCCAAGATGGTGCGTATCCACCACAAGCTGAACAACCGCTCCACCAAACTTTCCGGCGGCGAGATGCAGCGCGTCGCCATCGGGCGCGCGTTGGTGCGCAAGCCCTCGATCTATCTGATGGACGAGCCGTTGTCGTCGCTCGATGCCAAGCTGCGCGCCCCCCTCCGGCGCGGACGGGAGCGCCTCCAGGCCGCCGGCGGCGCCCCCAGGGGTTATGTCACGGCCG
>NZ_JBVVQE010000037.1:0-67175 GCF_055811435.1 Mesorhizobium sp. WSM4837 | reverse complement strand
AGAGAAGCTGCGCTTCGCCATCCGTGAAGGCGGCCGCACCGTCGGTGCCGGCATCGTCGTCACCATCAAAGAGTAATCGACGCCGGCATTTGTCGGATCGACAGGGAAGGGCGGTCTTCGGGCCGCCCTTTCTACGTTTACTGGGTCCGCGCAGAAAAAATCTTGCGCGGTCGTTTCAAAGCTGTTGCAAGCACCACCGCCGCAACTATTATAGGTTGCATCGAGGGGGCTTTTGCCAAGCGTGGTTCGGGGACGCCGTCTGAACAGTAGGGCCGGGTGGTGGCGCGGGCTGGTTCGCCTGGCGCCGGTGGTCGCAATGGCGATGGCTGCCTTTGCGGCGAAAGCCGAGGATGTCTTCCCAAAATGGTCCGATCTGACGACTTGGACCGACCCGCAGATCTGGTCCGATGATTTTTCGCCGATGCGGTTCGCCGTCGTTCGCAGTAGCGCGACCGGCTGCGAGCCCAGCTGTCCGGAATGGATCTCGGCAGAAGGCGCCATTGAAGCCGGCACGCCAGCTCTGCTCAAGCGTACGTTGAAGAAGCTCGGCCGCCGCAAACTGCCGATCATAGTCAATTCCCCGGGCGGCAATGTCGATGCTGCGCTCCAGCTTGGTCGAATAATCCGCAAGAACCAGCTGGATATCGCCGTCGGTATAACCAGGTTTTCCGATTGTTGGCCCGGGATGAAGGATTGCCGGGCCAATGACGGCAAGGGCGCGGCATATTTCGGCATTGCGTCTGACGGCGGTGCCATGTGCAACTCCGCATGTCCGCTGATGTTTGCCGGAGGCGTCGGACGTGTGGTCGGCAGTTGGGCCCATCTGGGCGTCCATCAGATCACTACGACCCATTTCCGCACAACACGGCAATATCGAACCACCTATCGAGTTGTGCGGGGCAAGAAATATAAGTTCACCACAGAAACCGTCACTCAAGACAATGTCGGCTACAAGACCTACGAGATGAGCAAGGCGCTTGAGAGGAGGCTGTCGGCCTATCTCAAGGAGATGGGCGTCGGGCGGGGCGTTCTTGACGTAATGAAGGCCACGCCCGCCAGTGATATCCGGCAGATCGCCCTCGACGACATGCTGACGATGAAGCTGGTCACCAGCAGGGCCTCCCTCGACATACTTACGCAGGCGTGCATATGCCGGCGGAGTCCGGCGCCGGCGAACTGCAGGGAGATCCCTGCGAATGCCAAGCCGGCCAAGATGGCAGTGACGGCCGTCCAAGGGGCCACTCCGCCGGCCGCCCGTTCAGCGCCGGTCGACAATTCGATGCGTTTTGTCCTGGTCCGGAGCAGCGACCCGAAATGCGGTCTCGATTGTCCCGAATGGATTGCAGCGCAAGGCACGATCACGCCCGATACGCAGAAGATATTTCGCCGATTGCTCGACACGGTCGGCGGCCGGCGTCTACCGTTGATCGTGAGTTCGCCGGGGGGCGATTTGCTCAGCGCCTTGGCCATCGGAAGGTTGATCCGCGACCGCAAGCTTGACGTCGCGATTGCGCGCACCGATTTTACTGGGTGCAAGCCGCAGGACAAAGGGTGCGCGCCAACGAATGGGTTCTATCCTGGTGTCGTGACCGATTCAGGTGCGGGGTGCGATGCCGCCTGTCCGATCATGCTTGCTGGGGGCGTCAGACGTTTCGTGGGCCCCCATGTGCCAGTCAGCGTTCAATCACTGGCATTCGCGGAGCGGATACGCTCTTATCTAGCGGAAATGTCGGTCAGGCAGCATCTGTTTCCGCCGACGCCGCTCGACCGCTTTGATTATAAGCGTAACCGGCTCCGGCTCGAACCCGGCACAATGTTGACGATGGGACTGACGACGGGACCTGAATCGGCGAACCATTTGGTGGGGCCGACTGTCTGTAAAACCGAACCGAGGCCGCAAAATTGTCGGGCGGCATCGGCGCTCAAAATTGACGCACAATTCCCACTAAAGCCGTAGCCGTTGAAATACCCAAAGCCCTACCTCGAAGGGCGGTCTTCGGGCCGGCGTCTCGCTTTTGGATACGGCCGGCATACTTTTTTGGGTACGGCCGGCGCCTTCGTCGTCGCAAAACCCTGTTGCAAGCCGGCAAAGCTGAACTACTATAGATCGCATTGCGGGGGGCTTCCCGAATGGTTCCATGGCACCGTCTGAGTGGTCATGCATGGTGGATGCTTGGGCTGATCTTGCTGGCGTCGTTCCTGGTCATGGGACACGCTACCTTCGCGGCGAACACCAAAAAATCCGCCCCGGATCTTGGTCCGACGATGCGGTTTGTCGTCGTCCGCAGCAGCGCGCCTGGTTGCGAACCGACCTGCCCGGAATGGATATCGGCTGAAGGCTCGATAGAGGCCGGCACGCCGGCCCTGTTCAAACGCACGCTCAAGGGGCTTGGTGGCCGAAAACTGCCCGTTGTCGTGGATTCTCCCGGCGGCAACGTCGAAGCGGCACTGGCGCTTGGCCGGCTGCTCCGCAAGAGCAAGCTCGATATCGCGGTCGGCAAAACCCGGTTCACCGGTTGCCAGCCCGATGCCAAGGGCTGCAAGGAAAACGACGGCAAGGGCGCTCGCTATTTCGGCAATGCCTATGCCGGCGGCGCCATCTGCAATTCCGCCTGTCCGCTGATGTTTGCCGGCGGCATCAAGCGCGTCGTCGGGCAATGGGCCTTTCTCGGCGTGCATCAGATCACCACGACCTACATCCGCACGAAATTGCAGTACCGGACCACCTATCGCGTGGTCGGAGGCAAGAAGAAGATCCTCAGCAAGAAGATCGTCGGCCGCAAGAACGCCGGCAGCTACAAGACCTACGAGATGAGCAAGTCGGTGGAGAAAAGACTGGCTGCCTATCTGAACGAAATGGGCGTCGGCCAGGCGGTGCTCGAGACGATGAAGAACACGCCGGCCAGCAGCATCCAGCAGCTGGCTCCCTACGACATGCTGCAGGCGAAGCTCGTGACCAGCCTGGATGCCGTCGACCTGCTGACCGCGCCAACCCTGTGCAACACCGATCCGGTGGCCGCGAACTGCAGGGAAATACCGGCGCCGGCCGGCGACGTGGTGGCGTACGCCAAGCCCGCTCCCGCCGCGCCGGTCGAACCTGAAACCGGGCAGCGGGCCGATGTTGGCGATATGCGCTTCGTCCTGGTTCGCGGCAGAAGTTTTCTCTGCGATCCCAATTGTCCCGAATGGATCTCGGCGGAAGGCACGATCAGCGCTCAAACGCCGGAACGGCTGCGCCAACTGCTGGACACGATCGGTGACCGGCGACTTCCCGTGGTGATCAACTCGCCGGGAGGCGACGTGCTCGGCGCTCTGGCCGCCGGAAGGTTGATCCGGGAACGCAAGCTCGACGTGGCGGTTGCGCGGACGGACTTCATTGGATGCGAGCCGGACAAGGCGGATTGCACCGCCGAGGATGGCGTCCATGTCGGGCTGACGATCGATGCGAGCGGCGCGTGTGGCGCGGCCTGTCCGATCATGCTTGCCGGCGGTGTCAGACGCCTTGTCGGTCCTCGCGCGCAGTTGACCGTGCACCCGATCGGGTTGGAGCAGCGGGTCAAAACCTATCTCAGGGATATGGCGGTCGGATCCGGTCTGCTGGTGGCGATGCGATCGGTGCCGGCCTCGCGCCATCGGCAGCTCGAACCCGAGACGATGCTGAAAGTCGGGCTGACGACCGGGCTTGGTTCGGCCGATGAATTTACCGGCCCGACCATCTGCAAGTCGCAGCCAATACCGGAGAATTGCCGCGTCGTGTCGACGTCCGAGGTTCAGGCCGAGGCGGCCGTCAAGCTGTAAGGCGCAGTCACGCCCCAGCCGAGCGCGATAGGGCGAGGCCGGGTAGTCCTTCCTGAATGCGCCACAATCCGCCGCGACGTTCGACCGATTCGGCAATGAACAAGGTTTGACGATGCTGATCGCTCATCTTCCGGCTGGCTACATACTCGGTACTTTCGCACGAAACCGTTGGCCCGGCAGATCGGGGATCATGGCGGCGGCAATGCTCGGCAGCGTCGTCCCGGACCTCGACATGGTCTATTTCCATTTTGTCGATGGCGGACGAACCCATCACCACGCCTACGTCACGCACTGGCCGCTCTTCTGGGCAGCGGTTGGCCTTGTGGCACTGTCCGTCGCGAAATGGCGGGATCCGCGATATCTGGCCCCAGTCGGCGCCTTCTTTGCCGCCGCAATGATACACATGATCCTGGACTCAGTGGCGTCGCCTATCATGTGGCTGATGCCGTTCGACCGGCGCGCGCTCGAACTCGTCACGGTTCCGGCGATGTATCGCAACTGGGTCATGAGCTTCATGTTGCATTGGACTTTTGCCCTCGAACTTCTGATATGCGCCTGGGCGCTGGCCCTCGGATTTCGACGATTGCAGCCTGGCGCGGCCACGCCTGAAAACTCGACTTGAGTTCTTGTCCGCTTTATGAAATAGCAGCGCGCGATACGGGCATAGCTCAGTTGGTAGAGCGGCGGTCTCCAAAACCGCAGGTCGTAGGTTCGAGCCCTGCTGCCCGTGCCATTTTTCGAAATGGCCAATTCATGAAAAAATTTCTGGTCTTTCGCGCATCGACCTTTTGAAAATCGCGCGGTGGCTTGCCATATAGGCTGTCTTGAGGCATAAGAGCGCCATAGCCGGAACGGGACGACTGGATGGTTCCGAGGCGGCGTTTGGCATAAAGCGGACACTTGCCACTTGCGTGGATTAAGAATCGGTTTTATGTAGACGAAACAGACACGCGACGCGTGGAGCTGGGAAGCCGGCTTTACGCGTCCGATTTGCATGGGCGAAATGATTGCGCTGATTCGGCGCGAACACAGGCTCAGGCGGCACATCCCGGCCAGCGGGATCATCCAGGAGATCCGGTCAACGGGTCTTGCAGACAGAGCGGCACATGGCTTCGAAAACCACAAATCCTTTCGTCTTTCTCCAGCAGGTTCGCGCGGAGACCGCCAAGGTGACTTGGCCGTCGCGTCGCGAAACGATGATCTCGACGGTGATGGTTCTGGCGTTCGCTGTGATCGCGATGATCTTTTTCTTTACTGCCGATCAGCTCATGGGCCTCGCGGTCGAGCAGATTCTGGGCATTGGACGCTGAGTCCGGCGATTACGGAGAAGCCTTGAAATGACTGCGCGGTGGTACATCGTCCACGCCTATTCGAACTTTGAAAAAAAGGTCGCTGAGGACATCGAGAACAAGGCCAAGCAGAAAGGCCTGTCCGCTGATATCGAGCAGATCGTGGTGCCGACCGAGAAGGTCGTCGAGATACGCCGCGGCCGCAAGGTCGATGCCGAGCGCAAGTTCTTCCCGGGCTACGTGCTGCTGAAGGCCAACCTGACCGACGCAGTGTTCTCGCTCGTGAAGAACACGCCGAAGGTCACCGGCTTCCTGGGTGATTCGAAGCCGGTGCCGATCACCGAGGCCGAGGCCCAGCGCATCCTGAACCAGGTGCAGGAAGGCGTCGAGCGGCCGAAGCCGTCGGTCACTTTCGAGATCGGCGAGGCGATCCGCGTCTCGGACGGTCCGTTCGCCTCGTTCAACGGTTTCGTCCAGGAAGTGGACGAGGAGCGGGCGCGGCTCAAGGTGGAGGTTTCGATCTTCGGGCGCGCCGTGCCGGTCGATCTCGAATTCGGACAGGTCGAAAAGGGCTGATCCGAAATCCTTGTCGCCAATTCGGCGGTGAGGGAGGCGGCGTGGAAATCGCCGCCAAAACGGGTGGGAGGCGAATGCGGCTTTAGCCCGCTGCAGGAACCGCACCACCAGACTGCAACCGCCGGTGTTCCCAGATTTGGGACCGGCATGAGATAAAGGCAGGAAGAGATGGCTAAGAAAATTGCAGGCCAGCTCAAGCTCCAGGTTTCCGCGGGCTCGGCGACGCCGTCGCCCCCGATCGGACCGGCGCTTGGTCAGCGCGGCATCAACATCATGGAGTTCTGCAAGGCGTTCAACGCGCAGACCCAGGAAATGGAAAAGGGATCGCCGGTTCCGGTCGTGATCACCTACTACCAGGACAAGTCGTTCACCTTCGTCATGAAGACGCCGCCGGTGAGCTACTTCCTGAAGAAGGCCGCAAACCTGAAGTCGGGCTCGAAGGAGCCGGGCAAGGTCAAGGCCGGCACGATCGGCCGCGACAAGGTGCGCGCCATCGCCGAGCAGAAGATGAAGGATCTGAACGCGACCGATATCGAGGGGGCCATGCGCATGGTCGAGGGCTCCGCCCGCTCGATGGGTCTGGAAGTGGTGGGCTGAGATCATGGCAAAGATTGCAAAGCGTGTATCGAAGACCCGCGAAGGCATCGATCCCAACAAGGCCTATGCCTTGGGTGATGCGCTGAAGCTGCTCAAGGACCGGTCCTCGGTGAAGTTCGACGAGACCGTTGAAATCGCGATGAACCTGGGTGTCGACCCGCGCCATGCCGACCAGATGGTCCGTGGCGTGGTCAACCTGCCGAACGGCACCGGCCGTACCGTCCGCGTCGCGGTTTTCGCGCGTGGCGACAAGGCCGAGGAAGCCAAGGCGGCCGGCGCCGATATCGTTGGCGCCGAGGATCTGGTCGACATCGTCCAGAAGGGCACGATCGACTTCGATCGCTGCATCGCCACGCCGGACATGATGCCGCTGGTCGGCCGTCTGGGCAAGGTGCTCGGCCCGCGTGGCATGATGCCGAACCCGAAGGTCGGCACTGTCACCACCGACGTTACCGCCGCCGTCAAGGCGTCGAAAGGTGGCGCGGTCGAGTTCCGCGTCGAGAAGGCCGGCATCGTTCATGGCGGCGTCGGCAAGATCTCGTTCGACGTCAAGGCGCTGGAAGAGAACGTCCGCGCCTTCGCTGACGCTGTGACCAAGGCGAAGCCGGCTGGCGCCAAGGGCAACTACGTCAAGAAGGTGTCGGTCACCTCGACGATGGGCCCTGGTCTCAAGCTCGACGTCTCGACGCTGGCAGCGTCCTGATACGAACCATTCGGATCTGCCGCTAAAGGGCTGATCCGCAAACAGAATTCCGGGCCTCCGATTTATCTTGGCGGCCCGGTACCGGAAGTCGGAAGGCTTCCGGACATCCTGTCCGAGATTGCGGGCGGCCCCAGGCCTTGGTTCAAGGGGGGCCTTAATTCATGTGGGCCTGCATGAGACGGGTGAAGACCGGACAACGGAGCGACTGCTCCAATGAAAGGTTCGAACCGTGTTTGCCTTTTGTCTGCGCACCATTCGGCTTGCCGGCTGGTGTGGCGAAAGGGGGCAGGATCCTCGAGCGTCGTTCGGGAGATCCGTTACTGGATGGCCCGGCCGGCAAAAGGCAACCCGACACCTGTCCTCGTAATGGGAATGTTCCCGTTAACAGGATTGGGGTCAACTGGAGATAGGCAGTGGACAGAGCGGAAAAACGCGAACTCGTCACGGGCCTGAATGAAGCGTTTTCGGGCGCTGGTTCAGTCGTCGTGGCCCACTACGCCGGTATTACCGTCGCGCAAATGAACGACCTTCGGTCGAAAATGCGTGTCGCCGGTGGCACCGTCAAAGTCGCGAAGAACCGTCTCGCCAAAATCGCCCTTCAGGGCACGGACTCCGCATCGATCATCGACCTGTTCAAGGGACAGACGCTGATCGCCTATTCGGAGGATCCGATTGCGGCGCCGAAGGTCGCGTCCGATTTCGCCAAGGGAAATGACAAGCTCGTCATTCTCGGCGGCGCAATGGGCACCACCTCGCTCAACGCCGACGGTGTGAAGGCACTCGCCACACTTCCGTCGCTCGATGAGCTGCGCGCCAGGCTGGTTGGCATGATCGCCACGCCGGCAACCCGGATCGCCCAGATCGTCAATGCGCCTGCGGCTTCGGTCGCGCGTGTCATCGGCGCTTACGCCCGGAAGGACGAGGCGGCATGAGGCCGTTCCTCGCTATCACAAACACACGTTCGAACCTTATGAAGGAATATTGCAATGGCTGATCTGGCAAAGATCGTAGACGACCTTTCGAAGCTGACCGTCCTCGAGGCGGCCGAGCTGTCGAAGCTTCTGGAAGAAAAGTGGGGCGTTTCCGCTGCTGCTCCGGTGGCGGTTGCTGCCGCCGGCGGTGCTGCGGCTGCTGCTGCTCCGGTCGAGGAAAAGACGGAATTCGACGTCGTCCTCACCGAGGCGGGCGCTCAGAAGATCAACGTCATCAAGGAAGTTCGCGCCATCACCGGTCTTGGCCTCAAGGAAGCCAAGGACCTGGTCGAGGCGGCTCCGAAGCCGGTCAAGGAAGCTGTTTCCAAGGCCGACGCGGACAAGTTCAAGGCCCAGCTGGAAGCAGCCGGCGCCAAGGTCGAACTGAAGTAAGCGTTTGATATCGGCGGGCGGCTTCGCGCCGTCCGCCGCTCCCTTGGCGCGAAGGGAGGCTGCGTAACGCGAAGAGTACGAAAACCTCTTTCCTGAGGGCCGTAAACCGGCCTTCAGGAAACGGGTTTTCTCCCGTTTTGGCCGGCCATCGACAGGTGGCGGGTGAACAAATAAAGGCCGCCGCCGAAGGTGGCCGAGAATGCAAGGCGAGCCGCGGCGAGGCTCGCCCCGAGAATCGAGCTAAGGAGCGACGATGGCCCAGACACAAACTTTCAATGGCCGCAGACGCGTACGCAAATTCTTCGGAAAGATTCCGGAAGTTGCGGAGATGCCGAACCTGATCGAGGTTCAGAAGGCATCCTATGACCAGTTCCTGATGGTCGAGGAGCCGAAGGGCGGGCGTCCTGACGAGGGACTGCAGGCGGTTTTCAAATCGGTGTTCCCGATTTCCGACTTTTCCGGCTCCTCGATGCTGGAATTCGTCAAGTACGAGTTCGAAGCACCGAAATTCGACGTTGACGAATGCCGTCAGCGCGACCTGACCTATGCCGCGCCACTCAAGGTGACGCTGCGCCTCATCGTGTTCGATATCGACGAGGATACCGGCGCCAAGTCGATCAAGGACATCAAGGAGCAGGACGTCTACATGGGCGACATGCCGCTCATGACCTTGAACGGCACCTTCATCGTCAATGGCACCGAGCGCGTCATCGTCTCGCAGATGCACCGTTCGCCGGGCGTCTTCTTCGACCATGACAAGGGCAAGTCGCACTCGTCGGGCAAGCTGCTGTTTGCCGCGCGCGTCATTCCCTATCGCGGTTCGTGGCTCGACATCGAGTTCGACTCGAAGGACGTCGTGCACGCCCGCATCGACCGCCGCCGCAAGATCCCGGTGACGTCGCTGCTGATGGCGCTCGGTATGGACGCCGAGGAGATCCTGTCGACCTTCTACAACAAGATCACCTACAAGCGCGCCGGCGACCACTGGCGCATCCCGTTCAACGTCGAGCGTTTCCGCGGCCTCAAGGCTGTCGGCGACCTGGTCGATGCAGACACCAACGAGGTCGTCGTCGAGGCCGGCAAGAAGATCACCGCACGCCAGGCCCGTCAGCTCGGCGAAAAGGGTCTCAAGGCGATCAAGGCGACCGACGAGGATCTGCTCGGCAACTACCTTGCCGAGGACATCGTCAACTATGCGACCGGCGAGATTTTCCTCGAGGCCGGCGACGAGATCGACGAAAAGACGCTAAAAGTGCTTCTCGCCGCCGGCGACGACGAGATCAAGGTTCTCGACATCGACCACGTCAATGTCGGCGCCTATATCCGCAACACGCTCAACGTCGACAAGAACGAGAGCCGCCAGGACGCGCTGTTCGACATCTACCGGGTCATGCGCCCCGGCGAGCCGCCGACGCTGGAAACCGCCGAAGCCATGTTCAACTCGCTGTTCTTCGACAGCGAACGCTATGACCTGTCGGCCGTCGGCCGCGTCAAGATGAACATGCGCCTCGAGCTCAAGGCCGAGGACACCGTGCGCGTGCTGCGCAAGGACGACATCCTGGCCGTGGTCAAGACGCTGGTCGAACTGCGCGACGGCAAGGGCGAGATCGACGACATCGACAATCTCGGCAATCGCCGCGTGCGCTCGGTCGGCGAGCTGATGGAGAACCAGTACCGCGTCGGCCTCTTGCGCATGGAGCGCGCGATCAAGGAACGCATGTCCTCGATCGAGATCGATACGGTGATGCCGCAGGACCTGATCAACGCCAAGCCGGCGGCTGCCGCCGTGCGCGAGTTCTTCGGTTCCTCGCAGCTGTCGCAGTTCATGGATCAGACCAACCCGCTGTCGGAGATCACCCACAAGCGCCGTCTCTCGGCGCTTGGACCCGGTGGTCTGACCCGCGAGCGCGCCGGCTTCGAGGTGCGCGACGTGCATCCGACGCATTACGGCCGCATCTGCCCGATCGAGACGCCGGAAGGCCCGAACATCGGTCTGATCAACTCGCTGGCCACATTTGCGCGCGTCAACAAGTATGGCTTCATCGAGAGCCCGTACCGCAAGATCGTCAACGGCAAGCTGACCAATGAGGTCGTCTATCTCTCCGCGATGGAAGAGGCCAAGCACCACGTCGCGCAGGCCAATGCCGAGCTCGACAAGAATGGTGGTTTCGTCGACGAATTCGTCATTTGCCGCAATGCCGGCGAAGTGATGATGGCGCCGCGCGAAAACGTCGATCTGATGGACGTGTCGCCCAAGCAGATGGTGTCGGTGGCCGCGGCGCTGATTCCGTTCCTCGAGAACGACGACGCCAACCGCGCGCTGATGGGCTCGAACATGCAGCGTCAGGCCGTGCCGCTGGTGCGCGCCGAAGCGCCGTTCGTCGGCACCGGCATGGAGCCGATCGTCGCCCGTGACTCCGGCGCCGCCATCGGCGCCCGCCGCGGCGGCATCGTCGACCAGGTCGACGCGACGCGTATCGTCATCCGCGCCACGGAAGATCTCGATCCCGGCAAGTCGGGCGTCGACATCTACCGGCTGATGAAGTTCCAGCGTTCGAACCAGAACACCTGCATCAACCAGCGTCCGCTGGTGCGCATGGGTGACCTGGTCAACAAGGGTGACATCATCGCCGACGGTCCGTCGACCGAGCTCGGCGATCTGGCGCTCGGCCGCAACGTGCTGGTCGCGTTCATGCCGTGGAACGGCTACAACTACGAGGACTCGATCCTCTTGTCCGAGCGCATCGTCGCCGACGACGTCTTCACCTCGATCCACATCGAGGAGTTCGAGGTCATGGCGCGCGATACCAAGCTCGGGCCGGAGGAAATCACCCGCGACATCCCCAACGTCTCGGAAGAAGCGCTGAAGAACCTCGACGAGGCCGGCATCGTCTATATCGGTGCGGAAGTGCAGCCGGGCGACATCCTGGTCGGCAAGATCACGCCGAAGGGTGAAAGCCCGATGACGCCGGAAGAAAAGCTTCTGCGCGCCATTTTTGGCGAAAAGGCATCGGACGTGCGTGACACCTCCATGCGCATGCCGCCCGGGACCTTCGGCACCGTCGTCGAAGTGCGCGTCTTCAACCGCCACGGTGTGGAGAAGGACGAGCGCGCCATGGCGATCGAGCGCGAGGAGATCGAACGCCTCGCCAAGGACCGCGACGACGAGCAGGCGATTCTCGACCGCAACGTCTATTCGCGCCTGTCCGACGTTCTCGTCGGCAAGGATGCGATTGCCGGGCCGAAGGGTTTCAAGAAGGGCTCGAAGCTGTCGAAGGATACGCTCGACGAGTATCCGCGTTCGCAGTGGTGGCAGTTTGCGGTGGAGAACGAAAAGCTCCAGAGCGAACTGGAAGCCCTGCGCGGCCAGTACGACGATTCCAAGAAGGCGCTCGAACAGCGCTTCATGGACAAGGTCGAGAAGGTGCAGCGCGGCGACGAGATGCCTCCCGGCGTCATGAAGATGGTCAAGGTCTTCGTGGCCGTGAAGCGCAAGATGCAGCCCGGCGACAAGATGGCCGGCCGGCACGGCAACAAGGGTGTCGTGTCGCGGATCGTTCCGGTCGAGGACATGCCGTTCCTCGAGGACGGCACGCATGCCGATATCGTGCTCAACCCGCTGGGTGTGCCGAGCCGCATGAATGTCGGCCAGATCCTGGAGACGCATCTGGGCTGGGCTTGCGCCGGAATGGGCAGGAAGATCGGCGAGCTGATCGACGCGTACAAGACAGGCGGCGACATCAAGCCGCTGCGCAAGACGCTCGAGAGCTTCATGCCGGCCAACGACCGCAACGAGCCGGTCCGCGACTATGACGACGAGAGCGTCGTTCGCCTCAGCGAGCAGATGCGCCGCGGCGTCTCTATCGCGACACCGGTGTTCGACGGCGCGCACGAGGCCGACATCAACATCATGCTGGAGCAGGCGGGCCTGCACACCAGCGGTCAGTCGCAGCTCTATGACGGACGCACCGGCGAGCCGTTCGATCGCAAAGTGACGATGGGCTACATATATATGCTCAAGCTTCACCATCTTGTGGACGACAAGATCCACGCGCGTTCGATCGGGCCGTACTCGCTCGTTACCCAGCAGCCACTGGGCGGCAAGGCGCAGTTCGGTGGCCAGCGCTTCGGCGAGATGGAGGTCTGGGCGCTCGAGGCGTACGGCGCCGCCTACACGCTGCAGGAGATGCTGACGGTGAAGTCGGACGACGTCGCCGGCCGCACCAAGGTCTACGAGGCGATCGTCAGAGGCGACGACACCTTCGAGGCCGGCATCCCCGAGAGCTTCAACGTTCTCGTCAAGGAAATGCGGTCTCTGGGCCTCAATGTCGAGCTGGAGAACACCAAGCTCGACGACAATCCGATCCGGCTGCCCGACGCGGCCGAATAAGCAAGACGTCCGGTCGCGGTTCCCCGCGGCCGGACGCCGAGCATGATCCCGAAAAGTGGTTACCGGTTTTCGGCCAAGATCATGCTCAAACAAGAAAGTTTCTTCGGCCGATGGCCGATCAAGTCGGCGGGCGTTTGGCCCGCGCTAGATGCAAGGGGTTTTCGATGACCCCGAAAAGGAGAACGGCATGAACCAAGAGGTCATGAATCTCTTCAATCCCCAGGCGCCTGCACAGGTGTTCGATTCCATCCGGATTTCGCTCGCCAGCCCTGAGAAGATTCTGTCCTGGTCGTTCGGCGAGATCAAGAAGCCGGAGACCATCAACTACCGCACCTTCAAGCCGGAGCGCGACGGCCTGTTCTGCGCGCGTATTTTCGGTCCGATCAAGGACTACGAATGCCTGTGCGGCAAGTACAAGCGCATGAAGTACAAGGGCGTCATCTGCGAGAAGTGCGGCGTCGAAGTCACGCTGTCGCGCGTCCGTCGCGAGCGCATGGGCCATATCGAGCTGGCCGCGCCGGTCGCCCATATCTGGTTCCTGAAGTCGCTGCCGTCGCGTATCGGCACGCTGCTCGACATGACGCTGAAGGACATCGAGCGCGTTCTCTATTTCGAGAACTACATCGTCACCGAGCCCGGCCTGACCGCGCTGAAGGAGCACCAGCTTCTCAGCGAGGAAGAGTACATGATGGCCGTCGACGAATATGGCGAGGATTCGTTCACCGCCATGATCGGCGCCGAGGCCATCCACGACCTTCTGGCCGGCATGGACCTGGAGAAGATCGCCGGCGACCTGCGTTCGGAGCTGGCTTCGACCACGTCCGAGCTCAAGCAGAAGAAGTATCTGAAGCGGCTCAAGGTCGTCGAGAACTTCATGGAGTCCGGCAACCGTCCGGAATGGATGATCATGAAGGTGGTGCCGGTGATCCCGCCGGACCTGCGCCCGCTGGTTCCCTTGGACGGCGGCCGCTTCGCCACGTCCGATCTCAACGATCTCTATCGCCGCGTCATCAACCGCAACAACCGCCTGAAGCGGCTGATCGAGCTGCGCGCGCCCGGCATCATCGTGCGCAATGAAAAGCGCATGCTGCAGGAAGCCGTCGACGCGCTGTTCGACAACGGCCGTCGCGGCCGCGTCATCACCGGCGCCAACAAGCGTCCGCTGAAGTCGCTGTCCGACATGCTGAAGGGCAAGCAGGGCCGGTTCCGCCAGAACCTGCTCGGCAAGCGCGTCGACTATTCCGGCCGCTCGGTCATCGTGACCGGTCCGGAGCTCAAGCTGCACCAGTGCGGCCTGCCGAAGAAGATGGCGCTCGAACTGTTCAAGCCCTTCATCTATGCCCGTCTCGACGCCAAGGGTTATTCCTCGACCGTCAAGCAGGCGAAGAAGCTGGTCGAGAAGGAGCGTCCGGAAGTCTGGGATATCCTCGACGAGGTCATCCGCGAGCATCCGGTGCTGTTGAACCGTGCGCCGACGCTGCACCGCCTCGGCATCCAGGCATTCGAGCCGATCCTGATCGAAGGCAAGGCGATCCAGCTTCACCCGCTGGTCTGCACGGCCTTCAACGCTGACTTCGACGGCGACCAGATGGCGGTTCACGTGCCGCTGTCGCTGGAAGCACAGCTTGAAGCCCGCGTGCTGATGATGTCGACCAACAACATCCTGCACCCGGCTTCCGGCGCGCCGATCATCGTGCCGTCGCAGGACATGGTTCTGGGTCTCTACTATCTGTCGATCGTCAACCAGAACGAGCCGGGCGAGGGCATGGTGTTTGCCGACATGGGCGAACTGCAGCACGCGCTCGAGTCCAAGGCGGTGACGCTGCACTCCAAGATCAAGGGCCGCTTCCGCACGGTCGATGCGGACGGCAAGGTCGCGTCGAAGATCTACGACACCACGCCCGGCCGCATGATCATCGGCGAGCTTCTGCCGAAGAACGTCAACGTGCCGTACGAGACCGCCAACCAGGAGATGACCAAGAAGAACATCTCCAAGATGATCGACACCGTCTACCGCCATTGCGGTCAGAAGGAGACGGTCATTTTCTGCGATCGCATCATGGCCCTCGGCTTCAGCCACGCCTGCCGCGCCGGCATTTCGTTCGGCAAGGACGACATGCTGATCCCGGATGCCAAGATCAAGCTGGTTTCCGACACCGAGGCCTTGGCCAAGGAATACGAGCAGCAGTACAATGACGGCCTGATCACCCAGGGCGAGAAGTACAACAAGGTCGTCGACGCTTGGGCCAAGTGCTCGGAAAAGGTCGCCGACGAGATGATGGCTCGCATCAAGGCGGTCGAGTTCGAGGACAATGGCCGTCAAAAGCCGATGAACTCGATCTACATGATGTCGCACTCCGGTGCGCGCGGCTCGCCCACCCAGATGCGCCAGCTTGCCGGTATGCGCGGCCTGATGGCCAAGCCGAGCGGCGAGATCATCGAAACGCCGATCATCTCGAACTTCAAGGAAGGCCTGACCGTGCTCGAGTACTTCAACTCGACCCACGGCGCCCGCAAGGGTCTGGCCGACACCGCCTTGAAGACGGCGAACTCGGGTTACCTCACCCGTCGTCTGGTCGACGTGGCGCAGGACTGCATCGTCAACTCCGTCGACTGCGGCACCGACAAGGGCCTCACCATGCAGCCGATCGTCGATGCCGGCCAGGTCGTCGCTTCCGTCGGCCAGCGGGTTCTCGGCCGCACGGCGCTCGACGACATCACGCATCCGGTCACCGGTGAGGTTCTGGTCAAGGCCGGAACGCTGATGGACGAACGCGACGTCGAGCAGATCGAAAAGGCCGGCGTCCAGTCGGTCCGCATCCGCTCGGCGCTGACCTGCGACGTCAGGGTCGGTGTCTGCGCGGTCTGCTACGGACGCGATCTGGCCCGCGGCACCCCGGTCAACCAGGGCGAAGCTGTCGGCGTCATCGCGGCGCAGTCGATCGGCGAGCCGGGCACCCAGCTCACCATGCGTACCTTCCACATGGGCGGTACGGCGCAGGTGGTGGACTCGTCGTTCCTTGAAGCCTCGTATGAGGGCAAGGTCGAGATCCGCAACCGCAACGTGGTGCGCAACTCCGACGGCCAGCAGATGGTCATGGGCCGCAACATGGCCGTGCTGATCCTCGACGAGGCCGGCAAGGAGCGCGCCACGCACCGCCTCACCTATGGTTCGCGCATCTTCGTGGACGATGGCGACAAGGTGAAGCGCGGCCAGCGCATCGCCGAGTGGGATCCCTACACCCGCCCGGTCCTCACCGAAATCGAGGGCAAGGTGGCGTTCGAGGATCTGGTCGACGGCATTTCCGTCCAGGAAACGGCCGACGAATCGACCGGCATCACCAAGCGCGAGGTCATCGACTGGCGTTCGACGCCACGCGGCAACGACCTCAAGCCGGCGATCGTCGTCCAGGACGCCAAGGGCAAGGTCGGCAAACTGTCGAAGGGCGGCGACGCTCGTTTCCTGCTCTCGGTCGAGGCCATTCTTTCGGTCGAGCCGGGTGCACAGGTTCGCCCCGGCGACGTGCTGGCGCGTATCCCGATGGAAAGCGCCAAGACCAAGGACATCACTGGCGGTCTGCCGCGTGTTGCCGAATTGTTCGAGGCACGCCGTCCGAAGGATCACGCCATCATCGCCGAGATCGATGGCACGATCCGCTTCGGCCGCGACTACAAGAACAAGCGCCGCATCATCATCGAGCCACATGACTCGACGCTTGAGCCGGTCGAATACCTGATCCCGAAGGGCAAGCCGTTCCATCTCCAGGACGGCGACGTCATCGAGAAGGGCGACTACATCCTCGACGGCAATCCGGCGCCGCACGACATCCTGGCGATCAAGGGCGTGGAGGCGCTTGCCTCCTACCTCGTCAACGAGATCCAGGAGGTCTACCGTCTGCAGGGCGTGTCGATCAACGACAAGCACATCGAGGTGATCGTTCGCCAGATGCTGCAGAAGGTCGAGATCACCGCGCAGGGCGATTCGACCTACATTCCGGGCGACCACGTCGACGTGATCGAGCTGGAAGAGGTCAACGAGCGCCTGGTCGAAGACGGCAAGAAGCCGGCCGAAGGCCAGCCGGTGCTGTTGGGCATCACCAAGGCCTCGCTGCAGACGCCGTCCTTCATCTCGGCCGCCTCCTTCCAGGAGACGACCAGGGTGCTGACCGAAGCGGCGGTTGCCGGCAAGACCGACATGCTGCAGGGGCTGAAGGAAAACGTCATCGTCGGCCGTCTGATCCCGGCCGGCACCGGCGGCACGATGAGCCAGATCCGGCGCATCGCCACCTCGCGCGACGAACTGATCATCGACGAGCGCCGCAAGGCGTCGGGCGTCGAGGTCGCCGATCCGATGCTGACCGACATGGCTTCCGCCGCGCAGTACGCGCGGCGGGTACAGATCTCAGGCAACAAAGCCGTCGGGGCAACCCGGCGGCTTTTTTGCATGTTGAGTTGGCGACGGACTGGAGGAGGCGTCGTCGAGTGTTGCGACTTGTTTCGATCGTCCGGCGCCGCCCCTCATTGCCCTGCCGGGCATTTCTCCCCGTAAACGGGGAGAAAGAAGCTGGCCGCAACCTTGGCGCTCTTTCTGCGACGGTGGAGATTGGCGAAATCTTTGATGACGGCGTCCTTCTCCCCGTTCACGGGGAGAAGATGGCGGCAGCCAGATGAGGGGCGGCGCGGCGATTGCAGAATGTCAGGACCGGAGCGAAGGCCACTCCTTGCAGCGCCGCGGCGTCAATCGAAAAACGCTTCCACCACATTGCGCTTGCCGAGCATAAAAGCGTCCGCGACATGCTGCAACGGAGCGAGATCGACATCGGAAACGCCGGCGCGCACGATCTCGGCGAAGCGCTTGTAGAGCATCGGATATTCGGCTTCCGGCTCGTCGTGAACGACGCGGCCGTCGACCGCGAGTTTTGCGCCGCCGCCAGAAAGCACCATCGCGCCCTTGTCGGTCTCGGCCAGAATGTCCCAGCTTTGCGGGCCGGTCTGGCGCCAGTCGAGTTCCATCGCCACCGGCAAGCCGTTCGAGGTGCGGAAGGCGATGTGCGCGGCGATCGGGGCGGCGCGGTTTTCGGGAAAATCGAGGATTGCCGAGGTGATGAACATCGCCGGCAGTATGTGGGTCGCGATCGACAGCGCGTTGATGCCGGGATCGAACACGCCGAAACCGCCCGGCGCCCAGATCCAGTCCTGGTTGGGGTGCCAGCGGCGCACGTCCTCCTTCCAGTTGATGGCAGCCGACCTGATCGTGGTCGAGCCTAAAAATGCACGTGCGGCTTCCACCGCCGGCGCATAGCGCGAATGCCAGCTGGCGAACAGCGAGACGCCATTTGCCGCCGCCAGCGCTTTCAGGTCTTCGACCTCGCTGACCGTGGCGCCGGGTGGCTTTTCCAGAAAAACATGCTTCTTCGCCGCCAGCGCCGTCCGCGCGGCGTCGTAGCGGAACTGCGGCGGCATGCAGAGCGATACGGCCTCGAGTTCCGGCACCGCGTCGAGCATCGTCTCGATATCAGGAAAATTCGCGATGCCGTCCACCTTGCCGTGCCGGCTGGCGGCGGCGGTGAGCAGGTAGTCGCGATCCTTGGCCAGGGCCGGCAGGTGCTGGTCGCGAACAATCTTTCCCACGCCGACGATGCCGAGCTTGATGGGACCGCTATTCAGGGACATGGGAACTCCGCAGGTTGATATTGCGCTTGGTTCTTAGCAGAGAACCGATGCCGGGCAAGCAGTGCCAGACCGCGACGGCCCCAAACCGCGACGGCCAGGGACATGGCTGGTCACAGCGGCACGTCGAAGGTCACGATCGACACTTCGCCTTCGAGCGCGCCCTGATAGGCCGACAAATGCGGCTCTTCGTCGGGCACGCCGTCGAGGTCGCCGATCTGGTCGAGCTCAGCCTCGGCGTAGCCTTCGGCCGCGAGTGATTCGAGCGCCCGGCGCACCGCCGAATCGTCGTCGGGCGCGACCAGCATGAGGTGGACGCCTTCCGGCTTGCCGCCCTTTCTTTTCCACGCCCGGCCGGTGATGATGGTGACCGGGCGCTCATCATTGTCGTTCACGGGCCGATTCCTCCGGGCGAGGGGATTTGCGCTGTTCATGTCGCTTTTTCGCATGAAGCGTGGCTATGCAACAGCCGACGGCCGGTCACTTTCTTCCTTGCTCTTGCAAAATGGCGAAAGAAAATTACATGCGCTTTTCGCATGGCTGCCAAGCCTCGGTTTCAGCGTAATATTTGGTGCTCCGGGGTTGACGGGCAACAGGCTTGCGAGTAGAAGCCGCCCAGTCAGAACCGATGTGAGGCTCTCCCTTCCGAAGCGACACGCTTTGGAGTTTGCCTCAAACAGGGTTCGTTTTACGAGCGAAAAGACATTTCCGGCGTGCATGAAGCGGTTTCCGCTTCCTCTGCCATTTGTTCGGGCAAGACCGCGAGGCGCGGTTTGTGGCCCGACTTTGCGTATGGAAATGACGCTTTGAGCGGCCCTGACCGGGCGAGACACGGAATTGAGAGACAAGAGGGTTTAATGCCTACCGTCAACCAGCTGATCCGCAAGCCGCGCATTGCGCCGGTGAAGCGCAACAAGGTCCCGGCCATGCAGCAGAACCCGCAGAAGCGGGGCGTCTGCACGCGCGTCTATACAACGACGCCGAAGAAGCCGAACTCGGCGCTGCGCAAGGTGGCCAAGATCCGCCTTACCAATGGTTTTGAAGTGATCGGCTACATCCCCGGCGAAGGCCACAACCTTCAGGAACACTCGGTGGTGATGATCCGCGGCGGCCGCGTCAAGGATCTTCCGGGCGTCCGCTACCATATCATCCGCGGCGTGCTCGACACGCAGGGTGTGAAGAACCGCAAGCAGCGCCGTTCGAAATACGGCGCCAAGCGTCCGAAGTGACCGAAGCGTAGCCACCCGGACGGCCCCAGGCGACGATCCGGGATCCAGGCCACCACGCAGAATTGAGGCAGAGAAAAAATGTCCCGTCGTCACAGTGCAGAAAAGCGTGAGATCAACCCGGACCCGAAGTTCGGCGATCTGATCGTCACCAAATTCATGAACGCCGTCATGTATGACGGCAAGAAGTCGGTTGCCGAGACCATCGTCTACGGCGCGCTCGACCAGGTCCAGTCCAAGACCAAGCAGGAGCCGGTCACCGTCTTCCATCAGGCGCTCGACAATGTCGCGCCGCATGTGGAAGTGCGTTCGCGCCGCGTCGGCGGCGCCACCTACCAGGTTCCGGTCGACGTGCGCCCCGAGCGCCGTCAGGCGCTGGCCATCCGCTGGTTGATCGCCGCCGCCCGCAACCGCAACGAGACCACGATGGTCGACCGCCTCTCCGGCGAGCTGATGGACGCGGCCAACAACCGCGGCACCGCCGTCAAGAAGCGTGAAGACACCCACAAGATGGCAGAAGCCAACCGCGCCTTCGCGCACTACCGCTGGTAAAGCGCGAACGAGACTGAAGAGGCACCTCCCATGGCCCGTGAATATAAAATCGAAGACTACCGCAATTTCGGTATCATGGCGCATATCGACGCCGGCAAGACGACGACCACCGAGCGCGTCCTCTACTACACGGGCAAGTCGCACAAGATCGGCGAAGTCCATGACGGCGCTGCGACCATGGACTGGATGGAGCAGGAGCAGGAACGCGGCATCACCATCACGTCCGCCGCGACCACGACCTTCTGGAAGGCTCGTGACGGCAAGATGCACCGCTTCAACATCATCGACACTCCCGGCCACGTCGATTTCACCATCGAGGTCGAGCGTTCGCTGCGCGTACTCGACGGCGCCATTGCGCTGCTCGACGCCAACGCCGGTGTCGAGCCGCAGACGGAGACCGTCTGGCGCCAGGCCGACAAGTACCGCGTGCCGCGCATGATCTTCTGCAACAAGATGGACAAGATCGGCGCGGATTTCTATCGCTCGGTCGAAATGATCGGCTCGCGCCTCGGTGCGCAGGCTGTCGTCATGCAGCTGCCGATCGGCGCCGAGACCGAGTTCAAGGGTGTCGTCGATCTCGTCGAGATGAACGCGCTGGTCTGGCGCGACGAGACGCTGGGCGCCGCCTGGGACGTCGTCGAGATCCCGGACGACCTCAAGGCTCGCGCCGAAGAATATCGCGAGAAGATGATCGAGGCCGCCGTCGAAATGGACGAGGCGGCGCTCGAGAATTACCTCGAAGGCAAGATGCCCAGCAATGACGAGATTCGCGCTCTGATCCGCAAGGGCACCATCGCGGTGAAGTTCTACCCGATGTTCTGCGGCTCGGCCTTCAAGAACAAGGGCGTGCAGCCGCTGCTCGACGCAGTCGTCGAATATCTGCCGTCGCCGGCCGACGTTCCGGCCATCAAGGGCGTCGATGCCAAGACCGACGCCGAGATCGAGCGTCACGCCGACGACAGCGAGCCGCTGTCGATGCTCGCCTTCAAGATCATGAACGACCCGTTCGTCGGCTCGCTCACCTTTGCCCGCATCTATTCGGGCAAGCTCACCAAGGGCATCTCGGTCGACAATACGGTGAAGGGCAAGAAGGAGCGCATCGGCCGCATGCTGCAGATGCATGCGAATTCGCGCGCTGACGTCGAAGAGGCTTTCGCCGGCGACATCGTCGCTTTGGCCGGCCTCAAGGACACGACGACTGGCGACACGCTCTGCGATCCGCTGCATCCGGTCATCCTCGAGCGCATGGAATTCCCCGATCCGGTCATCCAGATCGCGATTGAGCCGAAGACCAAGAACGACCAGGAAAAGATGGGCCTTGCGCTGCATCGCCTGGCCGCCGAGGACCCGTCCTTCCGCGTCAAGACCGACGAGGAAAGCGGCCAGACGATCATCTCCGGCATGGGCGAACTCCACCTCGACATCATCGTCGATCGCATGCGTCGCGAGTTCAAGGTCGAGGCCAATGTCGGCGCGCCGCAGGTGGCCTATCGCGAGACGATCACCCGCAGGCACGAGCAGGACTACACCCACAAGAAGCAGACCGGCGGCACCGGCCAGTTCGCCCGTGTCAAGATCCTGTTCGAGCCGAATCCGGAAAGCAGCGAATTCCTGTTCGAATCCAAGATCGTCGGCGGCGCTGTGCCGAAGGAATACATCCCCGGTGTCGAAAAGGGCATCAACAGCGTCATGACCTCCGGCCCGTTCGCCGGCTTCCCGATGATCGGCGTCAAGGCGACGTTGATCGACGGCGCCTACCATGATGTCGACTCCTCGGTGCTCGCCTTCGAAATCGCCGGCCGTGCCTGCTTCCGTGAAGCGGCGCCCAAGCTTGGCGTGCAGCTGCTCGAGCCGATCATGAAGGTCGAAGTGGTGACGCCGGAAGATTATGTCGGCAGCGTCATCGGTGATCTGAACGGCCGTCGCGGCCAGATTCAGGGCCAGGAATCGCGCGGCGTGGCGGTTGTTGTCAACGCCATGGTGCCGCTCGCCAACATGTTCAAATACGTCGACAATTTGCGCTCGATGAGCCAGGGCCGCGCGGCCTACACGATGCAGTTCGATCACTACGAGCCGGTCCCCACCGCGGTCGCTCAGGAAGTCCAGAAGAAATACGCGTAACCCCAACGGGTTGCAGCGCTAACTTAATTCAAAGCCCGCACGGGCGAGCAGGAATGGAGAGATCACATGGCAAAAGGTAAATTCGAGCGTACAAAGCCTCATGTGAACATCGGCACGATTGGCCATGTCGATCATGGCAAGACGTCGCTGACGGCGGCGATCACCAAGTATTTTGGCGAATACAAGCGCTACGACCAGATCGATGCGGCGCCCGAGGAGAAGGCGCGCGGCATCACCATCTCGACGGCGCATGTCGAATACGAGACGGCCAACCGCCACTACGCCCATGTCGACTGCCCCGGCCACGCCGACTATGTCAAGAACATGATCACCGGTGCCGCGCAGATGGACGGCGCGATCCTGGTCGTGTCGGCCGCCGACGGCCCGATGCCGCAGACCCGCGAGCACATCCTGCTGGCCCGTCAGGTCGGCGTGCCGTCGATCGTGGTGTTCTTGAACAAGGTCGACCAGGTCGACGACGCCGAGCTGCTCGAGCTGGTCGAGCTCGAGGTGCGCGAGCTGTTGACCAAGAACGAGTTCCCCGGCGACGACATTCCGATCGTCAAGGGTTCGGCACTTGCGGCTTTGGAAGATTCCGACAAGAAGATCGGCGAGGATTCGATCCGCGAATTGATGGCTGCGGTCGACGACTACATCCCGACGCCGGTTCGCCCGCTCGACAAGCCGTTCCTGATGCCGATCGAGGACGTGTTCTCGATCTCTGGTCGTGGCACGGTGGTGACCGGCCGCGTCGAGCGCGGCGTGGTCAAGGTCGGCGAGGAGCTTGAGATCGTCGGCATCCGTCCGACCACCAAGACGACCTGCACCGGCGTCGAGATGTTCCGCAAGCTGCTCGACCAGGGCCAGGCCGGCGACAACATCGGCGCGCTGCTGCGCGGTGTCGACCGTGAAGGTGTCGAGCGCGGCCAGGTTCTGGCCAAGCCGGGCACGGTCAAGCCGCACAAGAAGTTCGTCGCCGAAGCCTACATCCTGACCAAGGACGAGGGTGGCCGTCACACGCCGTTCTTCACCAACTACCGTCCGCAGTTCTACTTCCGCACGACCGACGTGACCGGCATCGTGTCGCTGCCGGAAGGCACCGAGATGGTGATGCCGGGCGACAACATCACCGTCGATGTCGAGCTGATCGTGCCGATCGCCATGGAAGAGAAGCTGCGCTTCGCCATCCGTGAAGGCGGCCGCACCGTCGGTGCCGGCATCGTCGTCACCATCAAAGAGTAATTTGGACTTAAACCGATCTGTCGCGGGCGCTGCCCGCGCCGCGCCAGAACAAGGAAGTGACGCATGAACGGACAGAATATCCGCATCCGCCTGAAGGCGTTTGATCACCGGGTGCTTGACGCCTCGACGCGGGAAATCGTGTCGACGGCCAAGCGTACCGGCGCCAACGTCCGCGGCCCCATTCCGCTGCCGACGCGGATCGAAAAGTTCACGGTCAACCGGTCGCCTCACGTCGACAAGAAGAGCCGCGAGCAGTTCGAGATGCGCACGCACAAGCGTCTGCTCGACATCGTCGATCCGACCCCGCAGACGGTCGACGCTTTGATGAAGCTCGATCTTGCCGCCGGTGTCGACGTCGAGATCAAGCTCTAAGGAACCAGAGCGGCGGGGCGACCCGGAACTCTGAAGGAACAAGAGGCGTGGAGGGGCGACAAGCCCCGACAGGGAACTCTGAAGGAACAAGAGGCGTGGAGGGGCGACAGCCCCGACAGGGAACTCTAAAGGAATGAACCGATGCGTTCAGGTGTGATTGCAAAGAAGGTGGGAATGACCCGCATCTACAACGATGCCGGGGAACATGTTCCCGTCACCGTTCTCCAGATGGAGAACTGCCAGGTCGTGGCGCAGCGCACGCAGGAGAAGAACGGCTATACCGCCGTCCAGCTCGGCGTTGGCCTTGCCAAGGTGAAGAACACGTCGAAGGCGATGCGCGGCCATTTCGCGACCGCTTCCGTCGAGCCGAAGGCCAAGGTTGCCGAGTTCCGCGTCTCCGCCGACAACATGATCGATGTCGGCGCCGAGATCACCGTCGATCATTTCGTCGTCGGCCAGAAGGTCGATGTGACGGGAACCACGATCGGCAAGGGTTTCCAGGGCGTCATCAAGCGGCACCACATGGGCGGCGGCCGCGCGACCCACGGCAACTCGGTCTCGCACCGTACGCACGGCTCGACCGGCCAGCGCCAGGACCCGGGCAAGGTGTTCAAGGGCAAGCATATGGCCGGCCACATGGGTGACACCCGCGTCACCACGCAGAATGTCGAGGTCGTCTCGACCGATGCCGATCGCGGTCTGATCCTGATCCGCGGCGCGGTTCCCGGTTCGAAGGGCGCCTGGATCCTGGTCCGTGACGCAGCCAAGGTTGCGCTGCCGGCCAATGCGCCGAAGCCCGCCGCAATCCGCGCCATTGCAACCAATGATGGCGCCAAGAACGATGCCCCGGCCACAGTAGATGCCCCGGCCACAGAGGGAGCGGAATAATGGACCTCAAGATCACAACGCTTGGCGGCAAGGACGCCGGCAAGGTGAAACTCTCCGAGGAGATTTTCGGCCTTGATCCGCGCGAGGACATCCTGCAGCGCGTCGTGCGCTGGCAGCTTGCCAAGAAGCAGCAGGGCACGCACAAGACCAAGGGTCGCGCCGAGATCGCCCGCACCGGCGCCAAGATGTACAAGCAGAAGGGGACGGGCCGCGCCCGTCACCATTCGGCACGCGCTCCGCAGTTCCGCGGCGGCGGCAAGGCCCACGGCCCGGTCGTCCGCAGCCACGAGCACGATTTGCCGAAGAAGGTGCGTGCGCTGGGCCTCAAGCATGCTCTCTCGGCCAAGGCCAAGAGCGCCTCGCTCATCATCATCGATGAGCTGATGCTGACCGAGGCCAAGACCAAGGCGCTGATCGCGAATTTCGCGACGCTGGGCCTGTCCAACGCCCTGCTGATCGGCGGTGCCGAGCTCGACAAGAATTTCAAGCTGGCGGCGACGAACATCCCGAACATCGACGTGCTGCCCATCCAGGGCATCAACGTCTACGACATTCTGCGCCGCGGCACGCTGGTCCTTTCGAAGGCCGCCGTCGAGGCTCTCGAGGAGCGCTTCAAATGACCGACCTTCGTCACTACGACGTGATCGTCTCGCCGGCGATCACCGAAAAGTCGACCATGGCTTCCGAGCAGAACCAGGTCGTCTTCAACGTCGCCAAGAAGGCGTCGAAGCCGGAAATCAAGGCTGCCGTCGAAGCGCTGTTCGGCGTCAAGGTGATGGCCGTGAACACGCTTGTCCGCAAGGGCAAGATCAAGCGCTTCCGCGGCACGATCGGCCGCCAGAGCGACGTCAAGAAGGCGATTGTGACGCTGGCCGACGGCCAGTCGATCGACGTCGCGACGGGTCTCTGAGCAAGACCGCGAGGACAACAGACATGGCACTGAAAAAATTCAACCCGATAACGCCGAGCACCCGCCAGCTGGTCATCGTCGACCGCTCGGGCCTCTACAAGGGCAAGCCCGTCAAGGGCCTGACCCAGGGCCTGACCAAATCGGGCGGCCGCAACAATTACGGCCGCATCACGGCCCGCTTCATCGGCGGCGGTCACAAGCGTACGTACCGCATCATCGACTTCAAGCGCCGCAAGTTCGACATTGTCGGCACGGTCGAGCGTATCGAATACGATCCGAACCGCAGCGCCTTCATCGCGCTGATCAAGTATGACGATGGCGAGCTGTCCTACATCATCGCTCCGCAGCGCCTTGCTGCCGGCGACAAGATCGTGGCCGGCGAAGCGGTCGACGTGAAGCCGGGCAATGCGATGCCGCTGGCCTCGATGCCGGTCGGCACGATCGTCCACAACATCGAGCTGAAGCCGGGCAAGGGCGCCCAGGTTGCCCGTTCGGCTGGCGGTTATGCCCAGCTCGTCGGCCGTGACCAGGGCATGGCGATCCTGCGCCTCAACTCCGGCGAGCAGCGTGTCGTCCACGGCTCGTGCATGGCCACTGTCGGCGCCGTGTCCAACCCGGACCACGGCAACATCAATGACGGCAAGGCAGGCCGCACGGTGTGGCGGGGAAAACGTCCGCACAACCGCGGCGTGACCATGAACCCGGTCGACCATCCGCACGGCGGCGGCGAAGGCCGCACCTCGGGTGGCCGCCATCCGGTTTCGCCTTGGGGCAAGCCGACCAAGGGCAAGAAGACGCGGTCCAATAAGGCGACCGACAAGTTCATCCTGCGCTCGCGCCATCAGCGCAAGAGCTAAGAAGAGGTAACGCCAAGTGACTCGTTCGATTTGGAAAGGCCCCTTCATCGACGGCTACCTTCTCAAGAAGGTGGACAAGGTTCGTGAAGGTGGTCGCAATGAGGTGATCAAGATGTGGAGCCGTCGCTCCACCATCCTGCCGCAGTTCGTCGGCTTCACCTTCGGTGTCTACAACGGCCAGAAGCACGTTCCCGTTTCGGTGAACGAGGACATGGTCGGCCACAAGTTCGGTGAATTCGCTCCGACCCGGACCTATTACGGTCACGGCGCGGATAAGAAGGCGAAGAGGAAATAATCATGGGCAAGGCCAAAGCTCCGCGCAGGCTTGCTGACAACGAAGCGCGCGCCGTGTTGCGCACGATCCGTATCAGCCCGCAGAAGCTGAACCTGGTTGCCGCGCTGATCCGCGGCAAGAAGGTCGCGACAGCGCTCTCCGATCTCGAATTCTCGGCCAAGCGGATTTCCGGCACGGTCAAGAAGACGCTGGAATCGGCGATCGCCAACGCGGAAAACAACCACGACCTCGACGTCGATGCGCTGATCGTGGCGGAAGCCTATGTCGGCAAGTCGATCGTCATGAAGCGGTTCCATGCCCGTGGCCGTGGCCGCGCCAGCCGTATCGAGAAGCCGTTCTCGCACCTCACGATCGTCGTTCGTGAAGTCGAAGAAAAAGTGGAGGCCGCATAATGGGCCAGAAAATCAATCCGATCGGTCTGCGTCTCGGCATCAACCGCACCTGGGATTCGCGCTGGTTCGCCAACACCGGCGAGTACGGCAAGCTGCTGCACGAGGACATCAAGATCCGCAACTATCTTGAGAAGGAACTCAAGCAGGCTGCGATTTCGAAGGTCGTGATCGAGCGTCCGCACAAGAAGTGCCGCGTCACCATCCATGCGGCGCGTCCGGGCCTGATCATCGGCAAGAAGGGCGCCGACATCGAGAAGCTTCGCAGGAAGCTGATGGAGATGACGAAGTCCGAGACGCATTTGAACATCGTCGAAGTGCGTAAGCCCGAGATCGACGCGACGTTGGTCGCCCAGTCGATCGCCCAGCAGCTCGAGCGCCGTATCGCGTTCCGCCGCGCCATGAAGCGCGCCGTGCAGTCGGCGATGCGCCTTGGTGCCGAAGGCATCCGCATCAACTGCGCCGGCCGTCTCGGCGGCGCCGAGATCGCGCGCATGGAATGGTATCGCGAAGGTCGCGTGCCGCTGCATACGCTGCGCGCCGATGTCGACTACGGCACGGCCGAAGCACACACCGCCTACGGCATCTGCGGTGTCAAGGTCTGGGTGTTCAAGGGCGAAATCCTCGAGCACGACCCGATGGCTTCGGAGCGGCGCGCCACCGAGGGCGATCATGCGCATGGCGGTGGTGGTGAGCGCGAACGCGGTCGCCGTCGCGAAAACGCCTGAGACAGTTGAGAATTTGGAGTTAGAACGATGCTGCAGCCAAAGCGCACAAAGTTCCGCAAGCAGTTCAAGGGTCGTATCCATGGTGCCGCCAAGGGTGGCACCAATCTGGATTTCGGCGGTTTCGGGCTGAAGGCGCTTGAGCCGAACCGCGTCACCGCGCGTGAGATCGAGGCGGCCCGCCGCGCGATTACCCGCGAGATGAAGCGCGCCGGCCGCGTCTGGATCCGTATCTTCCCGGACGTGCCGGTGACGTCGAAGCCGACCGAAGTCCGCATGGGCAAGGGTAAGGGCGCGGTCGATTATTGGGCGGCGCGCGTCAAGCCTGGTCGCATCATGTTCGAGATCGACGGCGTCAATGAGGAAACCGCCCGTGAGGCGCTGCGTCTCGGCGCGGCCAAGCTCTCGGTCAGGACGCGCTTCGTACAGCGCATCGCAGAATAGGACGGGCTGATCATGAAAGCCGAAGACATCCGGACCAAGACCCAGGACCAGCTGACCGACGAATTGGCCAGCCTGAAGAAGGAGCAGTTCAACCTGCGCTTCCAGAAGGCCACCGGCCAGCTCGAGAAGACCGCGCGCGTGAGGCAGGTCCGCAAGGACATTGCGCGTATCAAGACCATCGCTGCGGAAAAATCCGCGGCTAAGAAGGCTTAAGGACGAAAACCATGCCAAAGCGCATTCTGCAGGGCACCGTCGTCAGCGACAAAAACGAGAAGACGGTTGTCGTCAAGGTCGAACGGCGCTTCACGCATCCCGTGATGAAGAAGACCGTGCGCATGACCAAGAAGTACAAGGCGCACGACGAGAACAACGCCCACAAGGTCGGCGATCAGGTGTTCATCCAGGAATCGAAGCCGATTTCCAAGGACAAGCGCTGGACCGTCGTGTCTTCGGACCAGGCGTAAAACAACGAATTTTGGACAGACCGGGGAGGGGCTTTGCGCCCGTCCCGCTAGAAGAGAAGAAGGCGGCCAGTCATGATTCAGATGCAAACAAACCTCGACGTCGCGGATAATTCCGGCGCCCGTCGTGTCATGTGCATCAAGGTGCTGGGCGGCTCGAAGCGGAAATACGCTTCCGTGGGCGACATCATCGTGGTGTCGATCAAGGAAGCCATCCCGCGCGGCCGCGTCAAGAAGGGCGATGTGATGAAGGCGGTCGTGGTTCGCACGGCCAAGGACATCCGCCGCCCGGACGGCAGCGTGATCCGTTTCGACAAGAACGCGGCCGTTCTCGTCGACAACAAGAAAGAGCCGATCGGCACGCGTATCTTCGGACCGGTTCCGCGCGAACTCCGCGCCAAGAACCACATGAAGATCATCTCGCTCGCGCCTGAAGTGCTGTAAGGAGCCGGACCAATGCAGAAGATTAGAAAAGGCGACAAGGTCGTCGTGCTGGCCGGCAAGGACAAGGGCCGTTCGGGCGAAGTCCTCTCGGTACAGCCGAAGGAAGACACCGCGCTGGTGCGCGGCGTCAACATGATCCGTCGTCACCAGAAGCAGTCCCAGTCCCAAGAGGGCGGGATCATCACCAAGGAAGCGCCGATCCAGCTGTCGAACATCGCGCTGGCCGACCCCAAGGATGGCAAGCCGACCCGTGTCGGCTTTATCTTCCAGAAGGACGGCAAGAAGGTGCGCGTCGCCAAGCGCTCGGGAGAAGTCATCAATGGCTAAGGCTCAAACCAAGCAGGCGACTGCCCAGAACACGCCGCGCCTCAAGCAGGTCTACAACGAGACCATCCGCAAGGCGCTGCAGGAGCAGTTCGGCTACGAGAACGAGATGCAGGTTCCGCGCATCGACAAGATCGTGCTGAACATGGGCGTCGGCGAGGCGACCGGCGACTCGAAGAAGCCTTCGATCGCAGCGGAAGATCTGGCGCTGATCGCCGGCCAGAAGGCCGTCGTCACCCATGCGCGCAACTCGATCGCCGGCTTCAAGGTCCGCGAAAAGATGCCGATCGGCGCCAAGGTCACGCTGCGCAAGGAACGCATGTACGAGTTCCTCGACCGCCTCGTGAACATCGCGCTGCCGCGCGTCCGCGACTTCCGCGGGCTCAATCCGAAGAGCTTCGATGGCCGTGGCAACTATGCCATGGGCATCAAGGAACACATCGTGTTCCCGGAGATCAACTACGACAAGGTTGATCAGATCTGGGGCATGGACGTCATCGTTTGTACGACTGCGAAGACGGACGACGAAGCCAGGGCATTGCTCAAGGCCTTCAACTTCCCCTTCCGCCAGTAACGGCAGCGAGAAAAGGAAAAATCTGAAATGGCAAAGACCAGCTCAGTCGAGAAGAACAACAGGCGCCGCAAGCTTGTGGACCAGTACGCTGCCAAGCGTAAGGTCCTCAAGGCGATCATCATGGATCAGTCCAAGCCGATGGAAGAGCGCTTCCGCGCTCAGCTGAAGCTTGCGGCACTGCCGCGCAACTCGGCCAAGATCCGCATCCGCAACCGCTGCGAAGTCACCGGGCGTCCGCGTGCCTATTATCGCAAGCTCAAAGTATCGCGCATCGCGCTTCGTGATCTCGGCAATAACGGCCAGATCCCGGGCCTGGTCAAGTCGAGCTGGTAAGGAGGACATAACATGTCATTGAGCGATCCTCTCGGCGATATGCTGACCCGCATCCGCAACGCCTATGGCCGCAAGAAGTCGAGCGTTTCGACGCCGGCCTCGCGCCTGCGCACCCGCGTCCTCGACGTGCTGAAGGCGGAAGGCTATATCCGCGACTACAGCCAGACCGACTTCGACAACGGCAAGTCCGAAATCGAGATCGAGCTGAAGTATTTCGACGGTGCGCCGGTGGTGCGCGAAATCGCCCGCGTCTCGAAGCCGGGCCGTCGCGTTTACGTTTCGGCGAAGTCGATCCCGCACGTCGCCAACGGCCTCGGCATCGCCATCCTTTCGACGCCGAAGGGCGTGATGGCCGACCACGAAGCGCGTGAACAGAATGTCGGCGGGGAAATCCTCTGCCAGATCTTCTGATCTGGAGCGCGATCCCGAACCGAACCACGCAGTGAACGTGGAACCCGGATTCGGACAAGATCACGCTCGAAACAGAGACCTGAAACAAGAGAAGTGACGAGGACAACAAAATGTCTCGTATTGGAAAGAAACCCGTTTCGCTGCCGCAGGGCGTGACCGCGACCGTCGACGGCCAGACCGTCACGGCGAAGGGCCCCAAGGGTGAGCTGAAGTTCGTGGTCAACGACGAAGTGCTGGTCAAGATGGAAGGCAGCGAGATCGCTGTCCAGCCACGCGACCAGACCAAGACCGCCCGTTCCAAATGGGGCATGTCGCGCACGCAGATCGTCAACATCCTGCAGGGCGTCAAGGACGGTTTCGAAAAGAAGCTCGAGATCACCGGCGTTGGCTATCGCGCCGCCATGCAGGGCAAGAACCTGCAGCTGGCGCTCGGCTTCAGCCATGACGTCGTCTACGAAACGCCGCAGGACATCACCATCACCGTGCCGAAGCCGACGGAAATCACCGTGACCGGCATCGACAAGCAGAAGGTCGGTCAGGTCGCTGCCGAGATCCGCGAATATCGCGGTCCTGAGCCGTACAAGGGCAAGGGCGTTCGTTACGCTGGCGAGAAGATCGTCCGCAAGGAAGGCAAGAAGAAGTAATTTCGTCAATGGTGGATGGTGAATGGTAAAATGGCAGTAGGATGGGCAGGAGCCGGACGGCACCTGGTTTCTACCTTTCACCATTTTTCCATTCACCATTCACTGCAAATCAACGCCGCGGGGAGCGGTCGCGGGAGGCTTGTCCTACCGCACAGGGTTGCCCCCGTTTTTTGAAGGCAAGGAACTGATATCATGGGCTCGAAAGACTCCACCCAACGCCGCGCTCAGCGCGTCCGCCGCCAGATCAAGAAGGTCGCTGGCGAGCGTCCGCGTCTGTCGGTCCACCGCACGTCGAAGAACATCTACGTCCAGGTCATCGACGACGCCAAGGGCCACACCATCGCTGCCGCCTCGACGCTGGAGAAGGACCTCAAGGGTTCGCTCAAGACCGGTGCCGACACTGCCGCCGCTGTGGCAATCGGCAAGCTGATTGCCGAGCGCGCTTCGAAGGCCGGCGTCAAGGAAGTCGTCTTCGACCGCGGACCGTACATCTATCACGGCCGCGTCAAGGCGCTGGCCGAGGCCGCCCGTGAAGGTGGCTTGAGCTTCTAAAGCATGATCCTGAACCGGAGGTCAGCGCAGCAATAAGTTGCAGACTTTTCGGATAAGATCATGCGAAGGGAAAAATGATTTTCGCTCCCGGCAACCCACAGAGGGAACCGGATATCATCTTCAACCGTGCTTCCGGAAAAAAACAAGGAACAGGATATGGCACAGGAACGTAGGGATGGCGGCCGCGGCCGTGATCGCGAAGAGCGCGACGACGGCATGGTGGACAAGCTCGTCCACATCAACCGCGTCGCCAAGGTCGTCAAGGGCGGCCGGCGCTTCGGCTTTGCAGCACTCGTCGTCGTTGGCGACCAGAAGGGCCGCGTCGGCTTCGGTCATGGCAAGGCGCGCGAAGTGCCGGAGGCGATCCGCAAGGCGACCGAATCGGCCAAGCGCGACATGATCTTCGTGCCGCTGCGCTCGGGCCGTACGCTGCATCACGACGTCGAAGGACGCTGGGGCGCCGGACGCGTTCTGCTGCGCGCTGCCAAGCAGGGTACCGGCATCATCGCCGGCGGCCCGATGCGCGCCGTCTTCGAGACGCTCGGCATGCATGACGTGGTCGCCAAGTCGATGGGTTCGTCGAACCCCTACAACATGGTTCGCGCCACCTTCGACGCGCTGAAGAGCCAGATGCATCCCAAGGATGTGGCTGCCGCGCGCGGCATCAAGTATTCGACCCTTCAGGCCCGCCGCGGCACCGCCGTTGCGGCCGAAGAATAGTCGACGCTGACCAGGGATATTGACCATGGCCAAGAAAGCAACCAAGACCATCACCGTCGAGCAGATCGGTTCGCCGATCCGCCGGCCGAAGGAGCAGCGCGCGACGCTGGTCGGCCTCGGCCTCAACAAGATGCACAAGCAGCGCACGCTGGAGGACACCCCCTCCGTGCGCGGCATGATCGCTGCCGTCCAGCATCTCGTCCGCGTCGTGGACGAGGGCTGAACCAGAGCGCAGGAGAACTCAGATGAAACTCAACGATCTGCGTGACAAGGACGGCGCGACGCATTCCAGGAAGCGTCTCGGCCGCGGCATCGGCTCCGGCTCGGGCAAGACCGCCGGTCGCGGCGTCAAGGGCCAGAAGGCGCGCTCCGGCGTCGCCGTCAACGGCTTCGAGGGTGGCCAGATGCCGCTCTACCGGCGCTTGCCGAAGCGTGGCTTCAACAACATCTTCGCCAAGAGCTTTGCCGTCGTGTCGCTGGCCCGCATCCAGGCTGCGCTCGATGCCAAGAAGCTCGACGCCAAGACGACCGTGACCGCCGAAGCGCTGGTCGCGGCCGGCGTCATCCGCCGCGTCAAGGACGGCGTGCGCATCCTCTCCGACGGCGAGATCAAGTCGAAGCTTGCCTTCGACGTGGCCGGCGCCTCCAAGGCTGCCATCGAGAAGATCGAAAAGGCCGGCGGTTCGGTGAAGCTGCCGGAAAAGGCAGCAGCCGAGTAACGGCGAGTTGAAGCGCGATCGGCAGAGCGGGACACGTTTCGCTTTTGATTGCGCTTTGATCCGATCAATATGGCGGCCGCGTCAACGCGGCCGCTTGCATGTTTGCAGTCCGGAGCTTATCTCGTGAGCTTCGGTGACACGCGCCGCCTGAGTTGCGGGCCATCGAGCGTGACCAAGCGGAGAATCAGGCATGGCTTCGGCTGCTGAACAACTAGCCTCGAATCTGAATTTCTCGGCCTTCGCCAAGGCGGAGGATCTGAAGAAGCGCATCTGGTTCACCGTTGGCGCGCTGCTCGTCTACCGCCTCGGCACCTATATCCCGCTGCCCGGCATCAATCCCGACGCTTTCGCCCAGGCCTTCTCGTCGCAGAGCAAGGGCGTGCTTGGCATGTTCAACATGTTCGCCGGTGGCGCCGTCGAGCGCATGGCGATCTTTGCCCTCGGCATCATGCCCTATATCTCCGCTTCCATCATCATGCAGCTGATGACCTCCGTCATCCCGTCACTGGAGTCGCTGAAGAAGGAAGGCGAGCAGGGCCGCAAGGTCATCAACCAGTATACCCGCTACGGCACCGTGCTTTTGGCGCTGGTCCAGGCCTACGGCATTGCGGTCGGCCTGGAAGGCGGCAGCGGCATCGTCAGCGATCCCGGCATGTTCTTCCGCATCTCGACCGTCATCACGCTGGTCGGCGGCACCATGTTCCTGATGTGGCTCGGCGAGCAGATCACCGCCCGCGGCATCGGCAACGGCATTTCGCTGATCATCTTTGCCGGCATCGTCGCTGGCCTGCCGCAAGCCATCTCCGGTACGCTGGAACTTGGCCGTACCGGCGCGCTGTCGACCGGCCTGATCCTGGCGATCATCGTTCTTGCCGTCGTCGTCATCGCGCTGATCGTGTTCTTCGAGCGCGCCCAGCGGCGCTTGCTGATCCAGTATCCCAAGCGCCAGGTCGGCAACCGCATGTTCCAGGGCGACACCTCGCACCTGCCGCTCAAGCTCAACACGGCCGGCGTCATTCCGCCGATCTTCGCCTCTTCGCTGCTGTTGCTGCCGGCGACGGTCGCCGGCTTCTCGCAGACGACCAACATGCCAGCCTGGGCCAGCACCGTCCTGGCGGCACTTGGTCATGGCCAGCCGCTCTACATGGCGTTTTATGCGGCGATGATCGTGTTTTTCGCCTTCTTCTATACGGCGATCGTCTTCAACCCGAAGGACACCGCCGACCAGCTCAAGAAGCATTCGGGTTTCATTCCGGGCTACCGTCCGGGCGAGCGCACCGCCGATTACATCGATTATGTCCTTACCCGCATAACTGTCGTCGGCGCCATCTATCTGGTGCTGGTGTGTCTGCTGCCCGAGTTCCTGATTTCAGCGACTGGCGTACCATTCTACCTCGGTGGCACATCGCTTCTGATCGTGGTCAGTGTAACGCTCGACACGGTGGCGCAAATTCAGGGTCACCTGATCGCGCACCAGTATGAGGGCCTGATCAAGAAGTCGAAGTTGCGCGGGGGGAAGAAAGCCAGATGAGGTTGATATTGCTTGGGCCGCCAGGGGCGGGCAAGGGGACACAAGCACAAAGACTGGTAGAAAAATACGGCATTCCCCAACTCTCGACGGGCGATATGCTGCGCGCTGCTGTCCAGGCCGGCACCGAAGTCGGCAAAAGGGCCAAGGCGGTGATGGACGCTGGCGAACTGGTTTCCGACGCCATTGTCAACGCTATCGTCGCCGAGCGTATCGATCAGGCCGATTGCGCAAGGGGATTCATCCTTGACGGATATCCGCGAACCCTGGTGCAAGCGGACGCGGTTGAATCGATGCTCTCGGCTCGCCGCCTCACTCTCGACGCCGTCATCGAACTTGTCGTCGACGACAAGGCGCTGGTTGGCCGAATCGGCAAGCGCGCCGAAGAGGCCAAGGCCGCGGGTCTGCCGGTACGGAAGGACGACAATCCGGCGGTGTTCGAAGAGCGCCTGAAGGAGTACTACAAGAAGACGTCGCCGCTGATCGGCTATTACTATGCCAAGGGCAAGCTGAGAGGTGTCGACGGCATGGCCGACATCGATGCGGTGACGCGGCAGATCGAAGCGGTGCTCACGGCTGCGACCCCAGCGGCGGCGCAACGGTCTGCGAACGGAAAATAAACGATTGCGCTTGACTGGAGCGGTTCGCTGGGGTATGGCGGCCCGTCTTCCTATCAGGCATGAGGCTTGCTTGCCCGCAAGGGCAAGGCAGCCGCTTTGAACTGGAAACTCCCGCATGGGCCGGCCTCCACCGGACGCGGGGCAACTTTGACAGCGCCGGCTTGTCCGGCCCACATGGAGAAGAGAAGAACATGGCTCGTATAGCCGGCGTCAACATTCCGACCAACAAGCGCGTCGTCATTGCGCTTCAGTACATTCACGGCATTGGCAAGAGCTTCGCCCAGGAGATCGTTGACAAGGTCGGCATCCCGGCCGAGCGCCGCGTCAACCAGCTGACCGACGCGGAAGTGCTGCAGATCCGCGAGACGATCGACCGTGACTACCAGGTCGAGGGCGATCTGCGCCGCGAAGTGTCGATGAACATCAAGCGGCTCATGGACCTCGGCTGCTATCGCGGCCTGCGTCATCGCCGCTCGCTGCCGGTTCGCGGCCAGCGCACGCATACCAATGCGCGCACCCGCAAGGGTCCGGCCAAGTCGATCGCCGGCAAGAAGAAGTAATTTAGGGCAGTACGGGAGTAGGGCAGTAAGGCAATAGGATCGGCAGACATACTGCCGTACTCCCCTACTGCCTTCTCCCTGGTGGAGCCGCTGGCATTACGGCGGTGTAGAGATCAACTGAAAGGACCATCATGGCCAAGGAAGCCACACGTGTTCGCCGTCGCGAACGCAAGAATATCTCGTCGGGCGTTGCCCACGTCAACTCGACCTTCAACAACACGATGATCACCATCACCGACGCGCAGGGCAATTCGATTGCCTGGTCGTCGGCGGGAGCCCAGGGCTTCAAGGGATCTCGCAAGTCGACCCCGTTCGCTGCCCAGATGGCTGCCGAGGACGTTGCCAAGAAGGCCCAGGAACACGGCATGCGCATGCTTGAGGTCGAGGTCTGCGGACCGGGCTCGGGTCGTGAATCGGCGCTGCGCGCATTGCAGGCAGCCGGCTTCACCATCACCTCGATCCGTGATGTGACGCCGATCCCGCACAATGGCTGCCGCCCGCGCAAGAAGCGCCGCGTCTAAGATTGTCGCCCAAGCATTGCCTCGGGCCTGAACCGAGAGCGCAGCGGTTTGGGGCAACGACAGGCGTAAGAACAGAGACCTGAAGCGCTACGCGCTTTAGGGAAAAAATTACCGAACGCCGCGCGAACGCCAGGAGCGTTCCTCCACGGCATTCCAGGTCGCCCGCCACGATTGGATGGTGGCGGGTCAACGGAAGGAAAGCATCATGATCCAGAAAAATTGGCAGGAACTGATCAAGCCGAACAAGATCGAGTTCTCTTCGAAGAAGAAGACGCTGACCACGCTGGTCGCCGAGCCGCTCGAGCGCGGCTTTGGCCTGACCCTCGGCAACGCGCTGCGTCGCGTGCTTCTGTCTTCGCTGCGTGGCGCGGCGGTGACCGCCGTGCAGATCGACGGCGTTCTGCATGAATTCTCGTCCATCGCCGGCGTGCGCGAGGACGTGACCGATATCGTCTTGAATATCAAGGAAATCGCCATCCGCATGGAAGGCGACGGCCCCAAGCGCATGGTCGTGCGCAAGCAGGGACCGGGCGCTGTTCTGGCCGGCGACATCCAGACGGTCGGCGACGTCGAGATCCTCAATCCCGACCACGTCATCTGCACGCTGGACGAGGGCGCAGAAATCCGCATGGAGTTCACCGTCGATACCGGCAAGGGCTACGTTCCGGCCGACCGCAATCGCGCCGAAGACGCGCCGATCGGCCTCATCCCGGTCGACAGCCTCTACTCGCCGGTCAAGAAGGTCTCCTACAAGGTCGAGAACACCCGCGAGGGCCAGGTTCTCGACTACGACAAGCTGACCATGACGATCGACACCGACGGTTCGATCTCGGGCGAGGACGCGGTGGCTTTCGCCGCCCGCATCCTGCAGGACCAGCTTGGCCTGTTCGTCAATTTCGACGAGCCGCAGAAGGAAGTCGCCGCCGAGCAGGTGACCGAGCTTGCCTTCAACCCGGCGCTGCTCAAGAAGGTCGACGAACTCGAGCTTTCGGTGCGTTCGGCCAACTGCCTGAAGAACGACAACATCGTCTATATCGGCGACTTGATCCAGAAGACCGAAGCCGAGATGCTGCGCACCCCGAACTTCGGCCGCAAGTCGCTGAACGAGATCAAGGAAGTCCTGGCGGCGATGGGCCTGCACCTCGGCATGGAAGTGCCGGATTGGCCGCCGGAAAACATCGAAGACCTCGCCAAGCGTTACGAAGATCAATACTGACCGGTGAATTGAGAATGGTGAAATGGTGAATGGTCGTCGGTCGGCGACTTCGGAGAGGTAGAGCCCTTCCATTCACCATTCACTATTGACCATTCACAAAACGAAACAGCCGGGCCAACCGCCCACAACACCAGGAGAAGAGCCATGCGCCACGGATTTAAAGGCCGCCGGTTCGCCCGCAGCATAAGCCACCGCAAGTCGATGTTTGCCAATCTTGCCGTGTCGCTCATCGAGCATGAGCAGATCCTCACCACCTTGCCGAAGGCGAAGGATCTGCGTCCGATCGTCGAGAAGCTGGTGACGCTCGGCAAGCGCGGCGACCTGCATGCCCGCCGCCAGGTGATTGCCCAGATCGGCAATGAAGGCGTCGTCAAGCGCCTGTTCGACACGATCGCGCCGCGCTACGCCACCCGCAACGGCGGCTATCTGCGCATCATGAAGGCGGGCTTCCGCCACGGCGACAATGCCGCCATGGCGGTCATCGAGTTCGTCGATCGCGACACCTCGGCCAAGGGCGCCGGCGACCGTGCCCGCATCGAGGCAGAAGGCACCGACGAGGAAGCCGCAGCCGCATAAGCTTCGGTTTTCCCTCAAAGAGTTCAAAAGGGCCTGCGGGCCCTTTTGTGCATTCTGGCAGCGGTAGGGAGCATTGCGGGGACTGTCTTGACTTAAGCCCATGTCTTTTCCTCGAGAATAATTCGATTACATCGACTTAGCCTTTCATTTTGCACAATCGTCGGGACAATGGCGCCCGACCCCGGAGGATTCGGAATGCGCGTAAAACGGCTGTCCCTTGTTCTGCTCTGCGCCTTGATGGCGGCGGCAGTCGCGCCGGCCGCCAGGCAGGCGCTGGCTCAGGACACCAAGGCCAATCCCGGTCTGTCCGACGTGCTGACCGACATGTTGCGCGGCGCCGAAGGCGAAAATGCCACCTCCGGTCCAGACAAGCGCGTGCCGTTCGGCCGCGAGGAGATGCAACTGTCGTTTGCGCCGCTGGTCAAGCAGACGGCGCCGGCCGTGGTCAATGTCTATGCCTCGCAAACGGCCAGGCTGAGGTCGCCCTTCGACGGCGATCCGTTCTTCGAAGAGTTCTTCGGCCGTTCGCAGCCGCGTGCGCAGTCTTCGCTCGGCTCCGGCGTGCTGGTCGACCCGACAGGCATAGTGGTCACCAATTTCCACGTCATCAAGGACGCCGACCAGGTCAAGGTCGCCACCGCGGACGGGCGTGAATTCGACAGCAAGGTGCTGCTCAAGGACGAGACGCTTGACCTCGCCGTGCTCAAGATCTCCGCCGACAAGCCATTTCCGGTCGTCGCCATCGGCGATTCCGACGCTCTCGAGGTCGGCGACCTGTTGTTGGCCATCGGCAACCCCTTCGGTGTCGGCCAGACCACCACCAGCGGCATCGTTTCGGCACTTGCCCGCAGCCACATCGGCGTTTCCGATTCCAGTTTCTTCATCCAGACCGACGCTGCGATCAATCCCGGCAATTCCGGCGGTGCGCTGATCAACATGGGTGGCCAATTGGTCGGCATCAACACGGCGATCTACAGCCGCAGCGGTGGCTCGATCGGCATCGGCTTTGCTATTCCCTCCAATATGGTTCGCGCGTTTGCCGATGCGGCCAAGGCCGGGCGCGACTTCTTCGAGCGGCCCTATATCGGCGCCGAATTCGAGCGCGTGACGCCGCAAATCGCCGAATCGCTCGGTCTCGAGACGCCGACCGGGGCACTGGTTTCGTCCATCGACGAAGCCGGGCCGGCGGCCAAGGCGGGGCTCAAGGCCGGTGACGTCGTGCTGTCGCTCAATGGCACGCCGGTCGAGAGCATCGAGGCGCTGGATTACCGGATGGCGACGCTGTCGATCGGCACCAATGCCAGCTTCGCCGTTCTGAGCAAAGGCCAGCAAGCGGCGATGGACATCGCGCTGGAGCGTGCGCCGGAAGGTGCGAAACTCGCGGAAGTGACGCTGCGCGGTCGCAGCCCGTTCTCCGGTGCCAAGGTTGCGGAACTGTCGCCGCGGCTCGCCCAGCGGCTCGGCATTCGCACGGACGTCAAGGGTGTTACGGTGATCGACATCAATCGCGGTTCGCCCGCAGCCGGTTTCGGCTTCCAGCCGGGCGACATCGTTCGCGAGGTCAACGGCTTGACCATCGATACCGCGGCGACTCTGGAGCAGGCAGCCATGCAGGAGACGCGCTGGTGGCGCTTTACCGTCGAGCGCGGCGGGCAGATACTGCGCCAGGTGTTGCGTTACTGAGCCCGAGCGTCGATCCTTCGGACGAGATCGCGCTCCAACGAAAAGACGTGCATGGCCGATCTGTTCAGTGTCGATGAACCGGAAAAGGCGCCGCCCGGCAGGCCGCTGGCCGACCGGCTGCGCCCGCAGAACCTCAGCGAGGTCGTCGGCCAGGAGCATCTGACCGGACCCGACGGCGCGCTGACGCGGCTGATCGGCTCCGGCTCGCTCGGCTCGATGATCTTCTGGGGGCCGCCCGGGACGGGCAAGACCACGGTCGCGCGGCTGCTTGCCGGCGAAACCAGCCTTGCGTTCCAACAGATATCGGCGGTGTTTTCCGGAGTCGCCGACCTGAAGAAAGTGTTCGAGGCGGCGAGGCTGCGCCGCACCAACGGCCGTCAGACGCTGCTCTTCGTCGACGAGATCCATCGCTTCAACCGCGCCCAGCAGGACAGTTTTCTGCCTGTCATGGAAGACGGCACCGTCGTGTTGGTTGGCGCCACCACCGAAAACCCCTCATTCGAACTGAATGCCGCGCTTCTATCCCGCGCCCGCGTGCTGGTCTTCCATTCGCTCGGTGAGGACAGCATCGCAAAACTGCTGGCCCGTGCCGAGGAGACCGAGGGCAGGGCGCTGCCGCTCGACGACGAGGCGAGGGCGATGCTCGTCCGCATGAGCGATGGCGATGGTCGTGCGGCGCTGACGCTGGCAGAAGAGGTCTGGCGCGCCGCCAAGTCAGGCGAGGTGTTCGGCGCCGAGGGCCTGCAGCGCATCGTCCAGCGCCGCGCGCCGATCTACGACAAGGGCCAGGACGGCCATTACAATCTGATCTCGGCGTTGCACAAATCGGTGCGCGGCTCCGACCCCGACGCCGCCCTCTATTATCTCGCCCGCATGTTCGACGCCGGCGAGGATCCGCTCTATCTCGGCCGCCGCCTGGTGCGCATGGCGATGGAGGATATCGGGCTGGCAGACCCGCAGGCGCTGGTCGTCGCCAATGCCGCCAAGGATGCCTACGACTATCTGGGCTCGCCAGAGGGCGAACTCGCCTTCGCCGAGGCCACGGTCTATCTCGCCAGCGCGCCCAAATCCAACGCCGTCTACACCGCCTTCAAGGCCGCCACACAGGCGGCTAAGGAGTTCGGCTCATTGCTGCCGCCCAAACACATCCTCAACGCGCCGACCAAGCTAATGAAGGAAGAAGATTACGGCGCCGGCTACCGTTACGACCATGACGAGCCGGACGCTTTTTCCGGACAGGATTATTTTCCGGAAAAGATGGGCCGCCATAAATTCTATGATCCGCCGGAGCGCGGTTTCGAGCGTGATATCAGGAAGCGGCTCGACTATTGGGCGAAGCTGCGCGGCGAGCGGAAAAAGTAGGCTCGCGCTACTTTCCCGCTCAGGGGCAGGGATTGACCGAGCCACCCTGTAAGGGCAGTAAACGGCGATGATCAATCTCCTCCTCGTTGCCGCGGGCGGCGCTATTGGTGCCGGGCTCCGGCACGTCGCCAACTTCGTCGCATTGCGTCTTGTCGGCCCGAGTTTTCCCTGGGGCACGATGGCGATCAACATTGTCGGCTCCTTTGCCATGGGCCTGTTCATCACGACCCTGGCGCGGCGCTACGGCGGATCGAACGAGCTTCGGCTGTTCGTCGCCACCGGCATCCTCGGCGGCTTCACCACGTTCTCCGCCTTTTCGCTCGATTTCGCGACGCTGTGGGAGCGCGGCGCGACGCTGCCGGCGTTCGGATACGCCCTTGCCAGCCTCATTGGCGCGATCATTGCCCTGTTTCTGGGTCTTTGGCTCGCAAGAAGCCTGCCTTAATGCTATTGCCCCCGCTTGCAGCGCCGCGTGCCCCTCAGGGCGCGCCAAGGACGCTGCAGCTTTTTGATTTGCGCATGACCCTTTCCGAAGAGCGATTTCAGGTCATGCGCTGGAAACGGGTAAAAACGAGACAATGGCAGGCGTAGAACAGATCACGGTGGAGGCCGGCGAGGCGGGCATGCGGCTCGACCGCTGGTTCAAGACCCATTTTCCGGGCCTTGGCTTCGGCCATCTGCAAAAGTTGCTGCGCTCCGGCCAGATCCGCGTCGATGGCGGCAGGGTTAAGGCCGATACCCGCGTCGAGCCGGGCCAGACGGTTCGCATCCCACCGCTCGAAGTGGACAAGAAGGGCGAGAGCCCGCTCACCGGTCACTCGATCCGCAACCAGGGCGACGCCGACGTTCTGGCCAAGATGCTGATCCATGAAGATCCGAAAGTGTTTGTCTTCAACAAGCCGGCCGGCCTCGCCGTCCAGGGTGGCTCAGGCGTCACCCGCAATGTCGACGACATGCTGGAAGCCTGGCGCAGCCAGAAGGGCGAGAAACCGCGTCTGGTGCACCGGCTCGACCGCGACACGTCAGGCGTGCTGGTCGTCGCCCGCACCAGGCTCGCCGCCATGAAGCTTGCCGAGGCGTTCCGGGCGCGTGAGACCAAGAAGACCTATTGGGCGCTGGTCAAGGGCGTGCCGCCGAAGCGCGAGGACAAGATCTCGACTTGGCTGATCAAGGAACCGACGCCCGACGGCGACCGCGTGCGCGTCGCCAAGCATGGCGAAAAGGGCGCCGACCACGCGGTGTCTTATTACCGGATCGTCGAGCAGGCGGCGCAGACCCTGTCCTGGCTGGAGATGGAGCCTTATACCGGCCGCACCCACCAGCTTCGCGTCCATGCCGCTCACATCGGCTGCCCGATCATCGGCGATCCCAAATATTTCGAGGCCGACACCAATTGGGATTTTCCCGGCGGCATGCAGAACCGCTTGCATCTGCACGCGCGCCGCATCGTCATCCCGCATCCCGACAAGGGTTTTATCGACGTCACCGCACCGATGCCGCCGCATATGCGCCAGAGCTGGAACCTGATCGGCTTCGACGACGCCAGCGCGGAGGACTAGGTCCAGTGGGCATGGCCACCGATACGCTCGACCGCCGCGACAGGGTCGACATGGCCGCCGCCGCCATCATGGTCGGACTGACCTTTTCCTGGGGGCTGAACTACGTCGCCGCCAAGATCTCCTATGCCGGCTACGATCCCGTTTTCCTGTCGATCGCGCGGTCGGTCATCGGCGGGCTGTGCGTTCTCGTCTGGTGCCGCTGGCGCGGCATTGCGCTTTTTACCCGCGACGGAACCCTTGTCGCCGGCATTCTGGCAGGCGCGCTTTTTGGTCTCGAGTTCCTGTTTCTCTATGTCGGGCTCGAACAGACGACCGTCGCGCGCAACACCTTGCTGGTCAACACCATGCCGTTCTGGGTGCTGGTCGGCGGGCATTTCCTGCTGAACGAACGCATCACCGCGCGCCGGCTCGTCGGCCTTCTGCTCGCTTTCGCCGGCCTGGTCGCGGTGTTCTCCGACCAGTTGAGCGCCGGTAACGGTGCGACCCTGATTGGTGATCTGCTCAGTCTCGGCGCCGGCATTTTGTGGGCCTTGACCTACATCGTCATCAAGCGGACGAAATTGGCGGAAACGAGCGCCGAGAAGTTGCTGCTCTACCAACTGGCCGGCGCTGCGATGGTCGGCGCCTTGGTGCTGCCATTCGCCGGGCCGCCCGTCCGCGACTTCGCCGCTTTGCCGACCTTGGCCTTGCTTTTCCAGGCGGTCTACATCGTCGCCTTCACCTATGTGCTCTGGTTCTGGCTGCTGCGGCGCTATCCGGCATCGGGCCTGTCGAGCTTCACCTTTCTTTCGCCGGTGTTCGGCGTTCTGTGCGGCGCCATCTTCTTGAACGAGCCGCTGACCATCCGTATTTTCCTGGCACTCGGCCTCATCGCAGCCGGTCTGATCATTGTGAATCGGCCGGCCCGAAAACAGATCCCCGGATGAAAGGCTCCGGCATGCGCGATATTCTCAACGACCTCGAAGCGGGAAAGCAGCTTTCCGATCCGGATCCGGTACGCCGTGCCCAGATCCAGATGAAGACGCATCTGCCGAAACGCTTCTACCAAACCGTCTCGGTCGCACCGGCCGAAGCTGGTTTTGCGGTTCATCTCGATGGCAAGCCGGTCCGCACGCCGGGCAAAGCGCTTCTGATCCTGCCGACCGAAAAAGCCGCCGCTCTGGTCGCCGGCGAGTTCGCTGCGCAAGGCGAGACGATCGACCCGATGACGATGCCGGTCATGCGTCTGGTCAACACGGCCATCGACGGCGTTGCCAGCGACCCGCAGGCGGTTTTGGAAGACATCCTGCGCTTTGCCTCGTCAGACCTGCTCTGCTATCGCGCCGGCGCCCCCCAACGGCTCGTCGATCGGCAGAACGAATATTGGGATCCCGTCATCGATTGGGCGCGGAGCGCGCTCGGCGCCCGGTTTCACCTCGCCGAAGGGGTGATCCATGTCGAGCAGCCGCGCGAGAGCATCGCGGTGCTCGGCGTTCATCTTGCCCAGCGTGCCGACGCGCTCCGGCTTGCCGCCATCCACGTCATGACGTCGCTGACGGGATCGGCACTGCTGGCGCTGGCCGTCGATTTCGGCGAGATCGACGGCGAGGCAGCCTGGGCCGCCGGCCATGTCGACGAGGACTGGCAGGCCGAGCACTGGGGCCATGACGCGGAAGCCGTCGCCCGCCGTGCCCACCGCAAGCGCGACATGATGGCCGCCGTCGGTCTCCTCGAGGCGCTCAAGGGCTGACGGCAATCGCCCCCCCTCAATTCGTTTCGTCTTGCCCATCAGAGCGACGCGCGTCCAGTCGGGCGCACTATGCATCGTGCTTTCCGAACATCGATTCCGATGTTCGGGCCGATGCATTGGACCAAAGTCATAATCCCAAAGACGGGCTGCCTCTGGGCGGCGCTTTCTGTCACTTCTCGCGGCGATGGCTGCCCGAGTTCGTGTCCAGAGGCGACACCGCGCAGCATCAAGCACAGCGAGATGTCACGGGAGGACGAATTCATGGCAATGGCAGCGACCGCCGGCAGAGCAAGCCGCGGAATGACGCGGGAAGAGAAGAAGGTCATCTTCGCTTCCTCGCTCGGCACCGTTTTCGAATGGTACGATTTCTATCTCTACGGCGCATTGGCGGCGGCGATCGGCTCGACATTCTTCAACTCGTATCCGGAAGCGACGCGCAACATCTTTACGCTGCTGGTTTTCGCCGCTGGCTTCCTCGTGCGCCCGTTCGGCGCGCTGGTGTTTGGCCGCATCGGTGATCTCGTAGGTCGCAAATACACCTTTCTCGTCACCATCATGATCATGGGCCTGTCGACTTTCCTGGTCGGCCTGCTGCCTGGTTCGGCAAGCTGGGGCATTGCAGCACCCATTATCCTGATTGCGCTGCGCATGCTGCAGGGCCTGGCGCTCGGCGGTGAATATGGCGGTGCGGCGACCTATGTGGCCGAGCATGCGCCAGACGACCGCCGCGGCTTCTACACATCGTGGATCCAGACGACGGCGACACTTGGCCTGTTCCTGTCGCTGGTCGTCATCCTTATCGTGCAAAATTCGCTGAGCAAGGAGGATTTCGAGGCCTGGGGCTGGCGCGTTCCATTCCTGCTCTCAGCCATTCTGCTCGGCATATCGGTCTGGATTCGCCTGTCGCTTGCTGAATCGCCGACCTTCCAGCGCATGAAGGATGAGGGCAAGGGCTCCAAGGCGCCGCTTACAGAAGCCTTCGGACAGTGGAAGAATGCCAAGATCGCCATTTTGGCGCTTTTCGGCCTTACTGCCGGCCAGGCCGTGGTTTGGTACAACGGCCAATTCTACGCGCTGTTTTTCCTGCAGAACGTGCTCAAGGTCGACGGCCAGTCGGTCAACATCATGATCGCCATCGCGCTGGCGCTCGGCACGATCTTCTTCGTCGTGTTCGGCTGGCTCTCCGACAAGATCGGCCGCAAGCCGATCATCATGGCTGGCCTGGCGCTGGCGATCGTCACCACCTTCCCGCTGTTCAAGGCGCTGACCTGGGCAGCCAACCCGGCGCTCGCCACCGCGCAGCAAAACACCCGTGCCACGATCACCGCTGCGCCTGGCGACTGCAAGTTCCAGTTCAATCCGACCGGAACGCGCAAGCCTCTGACGTCGTGCGATATTGCGACGGATTTCCTTGCCAAGAGCTCGGTGCCCTATGACATCGTCACCACGGCGGCGCCGGGGACCGCGGCCAGTGTCAAGATCGGCACCGCAACGGTGGCGTCCTATGACGCCGTGGCAGCCGCAGACAAGGCAACTTCAAGCGATGCCGCGTTCAAGAAGGCAATCAACATTGCCTTGCGGGACGGCGGCTATCCGTTGAAGCGTGGTGCGGCCAAGGTCGCAGACCAGAAGCTTGAAGCCTTCGTCGCGGCCAATCCGGAGCTGAAGCTCGACGCCGCCGCAATCCGCGCCGGCGACAAGACGACGGTTGCGGCCGACAAGGCGATCAAGGACAAGCTGCTGACGGCCGTTGAGGCCGCGGCGGGAGCGCCCGAGATCACGGTCTACAGCGTCCCGGCGGCAGGCGCCTTTGCGATGTTTGCCGACCCTGAACAGGTCAGCTGGGCAAAGGTCATCGGCGTCCTGTTCATCCTGGTCATTTACGTGACCATGGTCTACGGACCGATCGCCGCGATCCTGGTCGAAATGTTCCCGACCCGCATCCGCTATACCGGCATGTCGTTGCCCTATCACATCGGCAATGGCTGGTTCGGCGGCCTGCTGCCGGCGACGGTGTTCGCGCTCAGCGCCTACAGCGGCGATATCTATTACGGCCTCTGGTATCCGGTGGTGATCGCGGCGATGTCGCTGATCATCGGTACGATCTTTGTTAGGGATACGCTGGGAACGGACTTGCACGCCAAGACCTGATCCTCGCCTGACAGCAAAAATGAAAAGCCCGGCGCGAGTGATCGCGCCGGGCTTTGCTTTGCAATTCGTCAAAAGCGATGCGGAGGAATGGTTTAGCTCTTCCGGTCCTGTTTTTCTTCCTCGATGGCCGCTTCGTGATACCAGCCGTTTCCGAAATCCGTACGGTTGCGCAATGAAGCAAGTTCTGCCGCGAACTTAGCCTTTCCGCTTAAATTTGAGGCAGAAGCGCGCGCTGCCACCGGGAACATCAGGATTTTGGCCGACTGACGGGTAGGAGTGATTTCCATTGTCGGTCTCCCTTCTTCTGCAGAGCCTTGCCGATTCAATCTTTCCCGAAGATAGGGTCTGCAATCCGGTTAGGCAATATGATTATAAAAAGATCAGTATCTGCCTGTTATTTATGCAGAACATGCTTGTGATTGATCCGGACGCATTGCGATTACGCGGCAGCGGATTTGTCGGGATGCGGCGTCAGTTTTGTCGCATCCTTGGCCGGTGAAAATGGCACACGAATTGCTTTCTGATAATCCGGCAGGTCGGCTGCAGGGTGGCTGGCATGCCGGCGCCGTCCAAGGTTCGGTGATCAAAGCAACGAGAGGCTAGAATGACGAAATACAAGCTCGAGTACATTTGGCTCGATGGATACACCCCGGTTCCCAACCTTCGTGGAAAGACGCAGATCAAGGAATATGCCGAATTCCCGACGCTCGACCAGCTTCCGTTGTGGGGCTTCGACGGTTCCTCGACCATGCAGGCCGAAGGCCACTCGTCCGACTGCGTGCTGAAGCCGGTCGCCATCTATCCCGACCCCGCGCGCAGCAATGGCGTGCTCGTCATGTGCGAAGTCATGATGCCGGACGGCGTGACGCCGCATGCATCCAACAAGCGCGCCACCATCCTCGACGACGAGGGCGCCTGGTTCGGCTTCGAGCAGGAGTATTTCTTCTACAAGGATGGCCGCCCGCTCGGCTTCCCCGAGAGCGGCTACCCCGCGCCGCAAGGCCCGTACTACACCGGCGTCGGCTACAGCAACGTCGGCAGCGTCGCCAGGCAGATCGTCGAGGAGCATCTCAACCTCTGCCTTGCCGCCGGCATCAACCATGAAGGCATCAACGCCGAGGTGGCCAAGGGCCAATGGGAGTTCCAAATCTTCGGCAAGGGCTCGAAAAAGGCCGCCGACCAGATGTGGATGGCCCGCTACCTGATGCAGCGCCTCACCGAGAAATACGGCATCGATATCGAATACCACTGCAAGCCGCTCGGCGACACCGACTGGAATGGTTCCGGCATGCACGCCAACTTCTCGACCGCTTATATGCGCGAAGTCGGCGGCAAGGACTATTTCGAGGCGCTGATGGCCGCCTTCGACAAGAACCTGATGGATCACATCGCCGTCTACGGGCCGGACAACGACAAGCGTCTGACCGGCAAGCATGAGACCGCGCCATGGAACAGGTTCAGCTATGGCATCGCCGACCGCGGCGCCTCGATCCGCGTGCCGCATTCCTTCATCAACAATGGCTACAAGGGCTATCTCGAGGATCGCCGCCCGAACTCGCAGGGCGACCCCTACCAGATCGCTTCGCAGATCCTGAAGACGATCGCCTCCGTCCCGACCAGCGCCGAGGTTTCGGCTGCCGCTTGAGCACGCGTCACGGCGCGGAACTGAGTGTCTGCGCCGTGACTGCTCTCCGTCGCGTCGGCCTTTTGTCAGGGCGACAACACCAACTGCTGGATTGAGTGTTCGCCATCCCAAACAAAAACCCCGCCGGATCGCTCCGGCGGGGTTTTGTTTGTCGCTTAGCTCGTCCGCTCAGACCGAGTAATACATGTCATACTCGACCGGGTGCGGGGTCATTTCGAAGCGCATCACTTCGGCCATCTTGAGCTCGATGTAGCTGTCGATCTGGTCGTCGTCGAAGACGCCGCCGGCCTTCAGGAAGCCGCGGTCCTTGTCGAGGCTCTGCAGCGCTTCGCGCAGCGAACCACAGACGGTCGGGATCTTCTTCAGTTCCTTAGGCGGCAGGTCGTAGAGATCCTTGTCCATCGGCTGTCCCGGGTGGATCTTGTTCTTGATGCCGTCGAGCCCGGCCATCAACATGGCGGCAAAGGCGAGGTAGGGGTTGGCGCCCGGATCGGGGAAGCGGACCTCGACGCGCTTGGACTTCGGCGACGAGCCGAATGGAATGCGGCAGGAGGCAGAGCGGTTGCGGGCCGAATAGGCGAGCAGCACCGGCGCTTCATAGCCCGGCACCAGGCGCTTGTAGGAGTTGGTTAGCGGGTTGGTGAAGGCATTGATGGCCTTGGCATGCTTGATGATGCCGCCGATGTAGAACAGGCAGCTCTCCGAGAGGCCGGCATATTCATTGCCGGCGAAGGTCGGCTTGCCGCCCTTCCAGATCGACTGGTGGACGTGCATGCCCGAGCCGTTGTCGCCGAAGACCGGCTTCGGCATGAAGGTGGCCGTCTTGCCGTAGGCGTTGGCGACCTGGTGCACGACATACTTGTAGATCAGCATCTTGTCGGCGTTGCGGACCAGCGTGTCGAACTTGATGCCGAGCTCGTGCTGGGCAGCGGCCACTTCGTGGTGGTGCTTTTCGACACGCACGCCCATTTCGGCGAGCACGGTCAGCATTTCGGAGCGCATGTCCTGCGCCGAGTCGATCGGCGGCACCGGGAAATAGCCGCCCTTGATGCGCGGGCGGTGGCCCAGATTGCCGGTCTCGTAGTCAGTGTCGTCGTTGGACGGCAATTCGGTGGAGTCGAGCTTGAAGCCGGTGTTGTACGGATCGGCCTTGTACTTGACGTCGTCGAACACGAAGAACTCGGCTTCCGGGCCGACGAAGATCTGATCGCCGATGCCTTCCGCCTTCATATAGGCTTCAGCTTTCTTGGCGGTGCCGCGCGGGTCGCGGTTGTAGGATTCTCCGGAGATCGGATCGAGGATATCGCACAGGATGACCATGGTAGACTGCGCGAAGAACGGGTCCATATGCACCGTCTCGGTGTCGGGCATCAGCACCATGTCGGACTCGTTGATCGCCTTCCAGCCGGCGATGGAGGACCCGTCGAACATAACGCCGTCGGCAAACATGTCTTCCTCGACCTCAACGACATCCATCGTCACGTGCTGCAGCTTGCCCTTCGGATCTGTGAAGCGCAGGTCAACGAATTTCACGTCGTTGTCCTTGATCTGCTTCATGATGTCTTTGGCTGTCGTCATGTCATGTTTCCCTGTCTGATGACGTTTCGAGGAGATGATCTGAAATCAGAATCCTCAGACCGCGTCCATCCCTGTTTCGCCGGTGCGGATGCGCACGACTTCCTCGATGTTGGAGACGAAGATCTTGCCGTCGCCGATGCGGCCGGTCTGGGCCGCCTTGCGAATGGCTTCGATCGCGCCTTCGACCGCGTCGTCGCCGAGCACGACCTCGATCTTCACCTTGGGCAGAAAATCCACGACATATTCAGCGCCGCGATAGAGTTCAGTATGGCCCTTCTGCCGGCCAAAACCCTTGGCCTCCGTTACGGTGATGCCCTGCAGCCCGGCCTCCTGAAGCGCTTCCTTCACTTCGTCTAACTTGAACGGCTTGATGATCGCTTCGATCTTTTTCATGTAAAAAGTGGCCTCCACTGTCAAAAAAGACGGGTTGTGAGCCCCGCTTGCGCCTCTTTCAAGCACGAACTGTGCCAATTTGAGGGGATTCGAAGCGGTATCACGCGATTTCGATGCCATGCCGCGTTGAGGGCTAAATTCGCGTCATTCGCTGCATTGGCTGCGTCATGGATACTGGGAACCTACACATTGTCGACGCTACCGTCCGCACAATAATTGGGCAGATAGAGCATTTCGCGGGCAATTGTGCTTCGAGGACGCCATTGTCCCTAACGATGTGCTTACAGATCGTGCCATTTCATCGCCGTTTGCTTCGAACCGAAAACTGGACAATGTTTGACCACAGGGATCGGGGTTTGACCACAGGGATCGGGGTTTGACCACAAGGATAGGGGTTTGACCACAGGATCGGCTTGAGCCAATGCGGATCGGCATCCATGAGCAATGAAATTCTGTCTCCGGCCGAAATGGCTGAGGCCGACCGGCTGACGATTTCCGCCGGACCATTCGACGGCATTGTCCTGATGCGCAATGCAGGTGGCGCAGTCGCTGCGGTGGTGCTCGCCCATTTTCCGGCTGCCAGGCGCGTCCACGTGCTGTGCGGGCCTGGCAACAATGGCGGCGATGGCTATGTCGTCGCCCGCATTCTAAGGGACAGCGCCGTCGACGTGTTGCTGTGGGCATCCGGCTCGCCCAAAGCCGGCAGCGACGCGGCGCTCGCCGCGTCGGAATGCCGGGTCAGTCCACGGCCGCTGTCGGAATTTGCTGCCGATAAAGGTTCGATCCTGGTCGATGCACTTTATGGGGCGGGGCTGTCCAAGCCGCTGTCCGGTGATGCCGCCAGGGCGGTCGAGGTCGCGACAGAACTGAACCTGCCTGTCGTCGCGGTCGATCTGCCCTCAGGCGTGTCAGGCGACAGTGGCCAGATTCTCGGCCAGGCATTCCGCGCCCAATTCACGGTAACATTCGCGCGAAAAAAGCCCGGCCATCTGCTGTTGCCGGGGCGCGGGATGTGCGGCGAGCTGGTGCTTGCCGACATCGGCATTAGCGACGATATCGTTGCGCAGCTTGAACCGCTCACCTTCGAGAACATCCCGCCGCTTTGGCTCGAAAATTTCCCGATCCCAGCCGTCGACGCGCATAAATACAGGCGCGGCCATGTCGGCGTCTTTTCCGGCGGGCCATCGGCGACGGGTGCCGCACGGCTATCGGCGCTTGCCGCGGCCAGAAGCGGGGCAGGGGCGGTGACCGTGCTGTCGCCGGCGAACGCCGTGCAGGTGAATGCCGCGCATCTGACTTCGATCATGCTGAAAAAGGCCGACAGCATCGCGGACGTGCAGGAATTCATCGACGGCCGCCGGCCATCGGCGTTCGTCCTCGGACCCGGATTTGGCGTCGGCGAAAAAACACGCGATTTTGCCCTCGGCGTGCTGGCCGCCGGAGACCGGCAAGACGGCAAGGTCGACGGGCTGGTGCTCGATGCCGATGGCATCACCGCGTTTCGCGATAAGCCCGACGTTCTGTTCGTCGCCGCCCGTCGCCCGAACGCGCCAGCATTGGTGCTGACGCCGCATGAGGGCGAATTCGCCAGGCTGTTTGCGGACATCGCCGGAGACAAGACCCTGTCCAAGCTGGCCAAGGCGCGCACTGCCGCCGCGCGCGCCGGCGCCATCGTCGTCTACAAGGGCGCGGACACGGTGATCGCGGCGCCCGATGGCAGGGCGGCGATCAACGGCAACGGCGCGCCATGGCTGGCCACCGCCGGTTCGGGCGACGTGCTGTCGGGCATCATCGCCGGCCTCCTGGCACAAGGCATGCCGGCTTTCGAAGCCGCCTGCGCGGCGGCCTGGATTCATGCTGAGGCCGGCAGCCGTTTCGGACCTGGGCTGATCGCTGAAGACTTGCCGCTGGCGCTGGTGCCGGTGCTGCGCGAGCTTGCCGAAAATCGCAACAGGATGACCGCTGAATGAACCGTCGGCTCGCCCTGATCGCCGTGATTCTCGCCAATTTTTTCTTGGCCAGCCTGGCGCGCGCCGAAGGTCCGGTGATGATCGTCGACGATCCGGCCGTGCTGGCCGCTCTCGACACCAGGGGTTTTGATTTCGCCGGCATTTTCGATATCGACGGCAAGGGCGACCTGAAGACGCTCTACGACAGGGCGCCGGCCTATCATCGGATCATCGAAACGATTGCCGGCGATGTCGCCGCGCTGCGCGCCGAGATGAAGGCTGGCGGGCGGTCGCTCTACGAAGTCACCGACGGCAATGTCGGCCGCATCATCGACATGCGCTGGCTGAAGACCGACGCCGCGCGCTTTCGGCTGGTCGGTGTCGTCAACCGGCTCGATCGGCGTGATTTCGCCGAAATAGGAGGCGATGGGGGCTGCGGCGAGGTCCGTTTCATCTACCGCCTTGCCTACAGCTTCAAGAAAAACGGCAAGGTTCTGGCCTCACGCTTGCCGTTCAATTTCAATGCCATCTATAGCGCCGCGCCGGACGCCGATGGCGGCTGCGTCGGCGTTGCCGGACGCTGGACGCCGCAGCTCGACGAGACCGTCGATATCGGCTGGCTCATCGGCGGGCCGCTTGAAAGGGCCGGGCTGAGCTTCAAGCAGCTCGAGCTCAACGCACAAATGGTGCGCTTTCCCTCCGGCCAGGAGACCGAATTCGGCGGCCAGGCTGCCTACCTCATGCGGATTTTTGGCGTCGATGGAAAGACGGTCAGCGAAAAGCCGCTGGAAAACACGCCCGACCTAGCGCGGCTTGCCGACGACGCCGCGCTGAAAGCAAAACTTGCCGACTATATCAGCGCCAATCTCGCGGCGGTCGATCTCGGCGTCTACGAAATCCCGGATGAATTCCTGGCCAAGAAAGTCGTCTCGTGGTCGACTTTCGGCAGCGCAAGGCAGGCCAATCACCCGTTCACGCCGCTGTTCCAGCCCTCGGATTTTTCCGGGCTGGACTATTCCGCGCTGAAGCTGCTGCGCACGCCGGAAGCGCTGGTCGAGCGGCTCGACAATGGCGCCTGCCAGGGTTGTCATCAGGCTGGTTCGACCGCCGGTTTCCATTTCATCGGCCTCGACGACAAGACGACATCGCCGCTGAACCGCATCGAGGTCGGCATCTCGCCGCATCTTCATGCCGAGATGCCGCGGCGCGAAGCCTGGCTGCGTGCGACCGCCGACGGCAAGGAGCCGAACCGCCTCCGCCCGCTGTCCTTCGCGCCGCCGGCCGCATGGAAAGACGCCCGCGAGGTCGCTTACGCACCGGCCGAGATGGCGATGCCGTGTTTGATGCCGGAGGATGCGGCCCGCTTCGGCACGACCTGGCAATGCGGCGGCGGCACCGTCTGCACGGCGCTGGCGACGGCATCGGGGGTGCGGACGAAACTGGCGCAATGCCTGCTGCCCAAGGACAGCGAAAAGATGTTTTCCGGCCATCCATGCCTGACCGGCTCGATCGCCAGCAACGGCACGCAGCCTTTCAATGACCGCTACAGCATTACCGGCCAGTTCGCCGCCTTCGCCACCGACATGTCGCGCACCGCCTACACCTGCCGGCCGCCGAAGATCGGTGTGCCGGCCGGCATCGCCTATCGCGGATGCCATGACAAGGACCGTGCCTTTGCCGGCTTCAAGCCGGGCAAGCCGATGCCGAACGAGATCTGCGGGCTGGTCGGCGGTAAAAAATTCGACATCTGCGTGGCGACCAATAATTTCGACCAGTGCTTGGGCGGCGCCGTCAATCGCGGCAACCGGCCGGCTTGCTCGGCCGATCATTTCTGCCGCGAAGATTACATGTGCCAATCGCTGCCGCCCGACACGCCTGGTATCGGCAAGGTGAAAGGTGTCGGCTTCTGCTCGCCGACCTATTTTATCTTCCAGATGCGCATCGACAATCATGCCACGCCGTGGTCGGGCGCCGTCCGCGCGACGATGGGCGCAGGGTTCGGCGCCGCGGAAGCGGAGTGAGCTTTTGCTGTGGTCGCTTTCGCGACATCAGCGCCTCACAACGGAATGTTGTCGTGCTTCTTCCAGGGGTTTTGCATGTCCTTGTTGCGCAGCATGCGCAGCGCACGCGCAATGCGGCGGCGGGTCGAATGCGGCATGATCACCTCGTCGACATAGCCGCGCTCGGCGGCGACGAAGGGCGACAGGAAGCGATCCTCGTAAGCCTTTGTATGTGCTGCGATCTTCTCAGCATCGCCGATGTCCTTGCGATAGATGATCTCGACCGCGCCCCTGGCGCCCATCACTGCGATTTGAGCCGTCGGCCAGGCATAGTTCATGTCGCCGCGCAGATGCTTCGACGCCATCACGTCATAAGCGCCGCCATAGGCTTTTCGTGTGATGACGGTGATCTTCGGGACGGTCGCTTCGGCATAGGCGAACAAGAGCTTGGCGCCGTGCTTGATCAGCCCGCCATATTCCTGCGCGGTGCCGGGCAGGAACCCTGGAACGTCGACGAAGGTGACGATCGGAATCGAAAAACAGTCGCAGAAGCGTACGAACCGCGCCGCTTTGCGGCTGGCGTCCGAATCGAGCACGCCGGCCAGCACCATCGGCTGGTTGGCGACGAAGCCGACCGTGCGCCCTTCGACGCGCCCGAAGCCGGTTACGATGTTTTTTGCAAAATCCTGCTGGATCTCGAAGAAGTCACCCTCATCGGCAACTTTAAGGATCAACTCCTTGATGTCGTAAGGTTTATTGGCGTTATCGGGGATCAGTCGGTCGAGCGACAGATCGTCATCGGTGACCGACTGATAACATTCGATCTCGGGGATTTCAGCCGTGTTGGAGGCAGGCAGCAGATCGACCAGCCGGCGCATCTGCAGCAGCGCCTCGACGTCATTGTCGTAAGCGCCATCGGCGATCGACGACTTCGTCGTGTGGACCAAGGCGCCGCCGAGGCTCTCGGCGGTTACCGTCTCGTTGGTGACGGTCTTCACCACGTCCGGCCCGGTGACGAACATATAGGAGGTGCCGCGCACCATGAAGATGAAGTCGGTCATCGCCGGCGAATAGACGTCGCCGCCGGCGCAAGGGCCCATGATCACTGAAATCTGCGGGATGACGCCGGAGGCGAGCACATTGCGCTGGAATATCTCGGCATAGCCGCCAAGTGCTGCCACGCCTTCCTGGATGCGGGCGCCGCCGGCGTCGTAGAGGCCGATGATCGGCGCGCGGTTGCGCAGCGCCATCTCCTGCACCTTGACCACCTTTTCGGCGTGGGCCTCGGACAGCGAGCCGCCGAACACGGTAAAGTCCTTGGCAAAGACATAGACCGGCCGGCCATTGACGGTGCCCCAACCGGTGACGACGCCGTCGCCGGCGATCTTGGTCTTCTCCATGCCGAAATCGGTCGAGCGATGCTCGACATACATGTCGAACTCCTCGAACGAGCCTTCGTCGAGAAAGACGTCGATGCGTTCGCGCGCGGTGAGTTTGCCCTTCTTGTGCTGAGCGTCGATACGGGACTTGCCGCCGCCCATGCGCGCCATGGCGCGGCGGCGCTCGAGTTCCTTCAGCACGTCCTTCATCGCTCGGTCCCCAAATAGAAGCTGATTTGTGGTAATCATCGCGGTAAGCGAGCGCAAGCGCCGCTTTTCGGCCTGCTTTGTTTTCGCAACGCTGGCGTGCTTTCGCCGCCGATCTCGATACGCTGGCGGGCATAGCTGGCCGTCTGTTAGGTGCGGCTTACCAACCGCTCTCGCTTTCCATGCTCCCCCGTTTCGCTCGCTGGGGCAGCGCCCGCCGCAAACGGGCCGATGTCAGTGCAAACGTTTGAGATTAGCCGAAGCATTCCTCCACTTCGTCATCCTAGCTAGGATGGCGAAGGCGTGGATAGAATTTGGCCAATCGCCTGCGTATCGGATGAAAGACATTCAAATAGAGTTCTGTTCGTCCAGCATGGGGCGAGGGAATGGCCGGGAGAAGTTTGAGCAGACCTTCACGGCTGCTCGTCGTGGCTGTTTTTGCTGCGCTGCAACATGACGGCCCTTGCATTTCGCGGCGAACTGGGCCATATGCGGCGGCATAGGCGCTTGGGCCGGGACCTATCCGGCCTTCTCGACGAATGAGACTGGTTGCGTCTGTTTTCCCTCTTTCCGGCATATCGGCAAGGCGGCGAAAAAGCCCCGTGGCATGATGCCTGCGGGCACGACAGCGCAGCCGTGCGGACGATAACGTCCGCCCGCCTTGTCGTTTCATGACAGTTTTTCGACGGCAGGTTGCGCCCTGCCGCCATCGATGTTTGCGGCCAGGAGCCGCGTGAAAGAAGAAATATTTTGAACAACGAAAACACTTTGACCGGTAACGACAATCTGACCGGTAAGAACACTGGCGAGCTTTCGGGTTTCGCAGCACTTGGAATTACGGGCGCGCTGCTCAAGGCCACCCATGGCGCAGGCTTCACCGATCCGAAGCCGATCCAGGCCCAGGCGATCCCGCCGCAGCTGGAAGGCCGTGACATTTTCGGCATCGCCCAGACCGGTTCGGGCAAGACCGCGGCGTTCGCGCTGCCGATCCTTTCGAAGATCATCGCGCTCGGCACCAAGCGCCGGCCGAAGACCGCTCGTGCGCTGATCCTGGCGCCGACGCGTGAGCTCGCCGTGCAGATCGAAGAGATGATCAAGCTGCTCGCCAAGGGCGCGCATGTCTCGACAGCACTCGTGCTTGGCGGCGTCTCGCGCTTCAGCCAGGTGAAGAAGATCGCTCCCGGCGTCGACATCTTGATCGCCACGCCCGGCCGGCTGACCGATCTGGTGCGTGAGGGCGACCTCGTGCTTGCCGACACCAAATGGCTGGTGCTCGACGAGGGCGACCGCATGCTCGACATGGGCTTCATCAACGACGTCAAGCGCATCGCCAGGGCGACCGCGCCGGACCGTCAGACGGTGCTGTTCTCGGCGACCATGCCGGCCGAAATCGCCGAACTGGCGAAAGGCCTGCTGAAGAACCCGATCCGCGTCGAAGTGGCGCCTCACAGCACTGCGGCGGCCGAGATCGTACAGGGCGTCGTCTTTGCCCGCACCAAGCAAAAGCGCCAGGTTCTGGCGACGATGCTCGCCGACGAGGCGATGAAGTCGGTCATCATCTTTTCGCGCACCAAGCATGGCGCCGACAGGGTGACCAAGGATCTCGAGCGCGATGGCTTCAAGGCCGCCGTCATCCACGGCAACAAGTCGCAGAACGCCCGCCAGAAGGCGCTGAACGATTTCCGCGAGGGTTCGGTGCGCATTCTTGTGGCGACCGATATCGCGGCGCGCGGCATCGACGTGCCCGGCATCAGCCATGTGGTGAATTTCGACCTGCCGGACGAGGCGGAGAGCTATGTCCACCGCATCGGCCGCACCGGCCGTAACGGCATGGACGGCATCGCCATCACGCTTTGCGACCCGTCCGAGAACAGCAAGCTGCGTCAGGTCGAGCGCATCATCCGCACCAAGCTGCCAATCGTTGCCGACCATCTCGGAAGTCCCGACCCGCAGCGCAATCCTGCCGAAAAGAACGAGCGCAGCTTCGAGCCGGCCAACGACCGTAATGGTCGTCGCGACGGCAGGCGGCCGGGCGGCCACAACAACGGCAACAAGCGCTTCGGCGACAAGCCGGCCTTTGCCGGCGAACGCAAGCCGGAGGGCGCCAAGGCGTTCAAGGGCAACAACAAGCGTCGTTTCGGCGGCAAGCGGCCAGCAGCGCGGGCTGCGTAATCGGATAGCGCATCCGGCCCGCGCCTGTCGGGTCGGCTGCTCACAATTGAAAAAGGCGATCGGAGCGATGCTTCGGTCGCCTTTTTCGCCTGAGATCTACTTCACCACCGCCTGTACCCACACAATAATGCGCTGCGCGAGGAAAGCTGTGGTTGCTGGCGACAACGCGTCTCCGGCGATGACATGATTGTCCCGATCTCCGGTATCGTCGACCGGCACCAGTTCGTGCGCCGCGCCCCAGCGCCCGGCGATGTCGCGGGTGCGGTCCGGCCGCACGATCCTGTCCGAATCGGAAAAGATGAAGAGGGCAGGGATGGTCGCCTTCTCCACCGGCGCGCCATAGGCCAACTCGGTCAGCGCCACCATCGGCAGGGTCGCCGCGATCGGATAGCGCCAGGTCCAGAATTTCTCGTGCAGCGCATTGCGTGGCACGAAGCTGCGCTCCTTGCCGGCGACCAGCTCGGCGATCTCTCGGCCCCACGGCATGGTCAGAAGTTCGGCGCCGGAAGCCTTGACGCCGAAATTCGGCGAGATGAACGCTATTGCCGCCACCCCGTCGGATGCGCCAGGCTGCGTCGCAGCCCAGGCTGCCAGCGAGCCGCCGGTCGAGGTGGCGATGACGATCACCTTGTCGCCGATCGCTCGGCCGATGGCGAGCGCTTCCTCATAGTCGTTGATCCAGGCGTTGACGCTGCCGTCGGCCATTGCGGCACCGCCCTGTCCGTGGCCGGTGAGACGGGTGTAGTAAAGATTGGCGTCGAGCTGGTCGGCCACCTCGTCGGGAAGCGGCCGAACCTCGCCCTTCGACGCCGAAAAGCCGTGGATATAGACGATCGACAGCGGCGTCCTGGCGTGAACCATCGGATTGGCCCAGATGATTTCCTTTTCCAGCCCGTCGTGGATATCAGGTACGGCCGCCTCCTTGCGTGCCAGATAGGCTTGCGGGTCATCGCCGATCACGGAAGGATCGAAGCGGATCGTGGTATCGGCTTGGACGCGCGGGCCGAAGACGTAGGCAAGGACGAGAATGACGGCGAGACCCGATACCGCAAGCACGATCCGTCGCCCCATCGCAGACTCCATGCAATAAATCTCAACCTATGGCCACGATGGCAAACAGGCAACGACGTCCCGCCGGCGGCGGGATCGCCAACTTTGATGACCGGTCTATTCGCTCGGCGCCTTGCGGTCGAAATTAAGCGGACGCGCCTTCCAGCGGGTCGCGGTGCTGATGACCCATCGGCAGAACGGTCTCGGCAGGATTCTGAGCAGCTTCAGGCCCCAGCTCAAGCGCCACGGGAACGTGACTTCGAAGCCGCCGGACTTGATGCCGCGCGCCATGCGGCGCGAGGCGCGATTGACCGGCATCAGCCCGGGCATCGGCAGCAAATTCTTTTCGGTCAGCGGGGTGTCGACGAAGCCCGGGTTTATCACCTGGATGCGGACGTTCATCTTGTCGAAATCGTACTTCAGCGACTCGGCGAGGATATTGATCGCCGCCTTGGTGCCGCCATACGCGGCCGTGGTCGGCCAGCCGAAATAGGCGGTGACCGAACCGACCAGGACGATATGGCCGCGCGCGCGGACGCGCATGCGCTCGATGACCGGCACCAGGCCGTTCATGATGCCGAAATAATTGACATCGAAGGACTGGCGAAATCCACGGACAGTGAGGTCTTCGCCGGCGGTCGCAATATAGCTCCCGGCATTGAACACGGCCAAGACGATCGGGCCGAGATCCTTCTCGATCGCCGCGACTGTCCTTGCCATGCGTTCTTCGTCGGTGACGTCGCAAGGATAGGCCGTGACGTGGCCCGGCATCTGCGCCGTCTCGACAACAAGCGTGTCGATCGGATCGTCGTCGAGCGCCGTCACCGCGACGACATAGCCTTGCGCCGCAAGGTCCTTGGCCAGTGAACGGCCGATGCCGCTGCTGCCGCCGGTAATCCAGGCGACGCCGTGCTTCGGGTCGGCCCGATAGAGTGTCATGCTATGCCCTGCGACTTTTTCTTGGCCTGTGCTCTAGCGGTGAAGAAATCGGATGAAAAGAGCGCTTTTCAATGGTGAGCTTCAATGATTGGCGCAACGCAACATCTGTTTTAGGAAATTGCAGCCCGAAAATGCCGCTGGACCAGGCAAATTCTTGCCTTGAAACCCAAGCTTCGGGTTTCTAGGGTTCGGCCGCAAGCATAAAGGAATCTCCATGCCCCGTTCTGTGATCGAAGCGATCGGCAATACGCCTCTGATCCGCCTCAACAAAGCCTCGGAAGAAACCGGCTGCGAGATCCTGGGCAAGGCCGAATTCATGAATCCGGGCCAGTCGGTCAAGGACCGTGCCGCGCTGTTCATCATCCGCGACGCCGAGCAGCGCGGACTTTTGAGGCCGGGCGGGGTGATTGTCGAGGGGACGGCCGGCAACACCGGCATCGGATTGACGCTGGTCGCCAAGGCGCTTGGCTACCGCACCGTAATCGTCATCCCGGAGACGCAAAGCCAGGAGAAGAAGGACACGATCAGATTGCTCGGCGCCGAGCTGATCGAGGTGCCTGCCGTTCCCTACAAGAACCCCAACAATTATGTGAAACTGTCGGGCCGTCTGGCCGAGCAGATGGCCCGGTCCGAGCCGAACGGCGCGATCTGGGCCAATCAGTTCGACAACGTCGCCAACCGTGATGGCCATACCCGCACCACGGCGGAAGAAATCTGGGCCCAGACCGGCGGCAAGGTCGACGGTTTCGTCTCGGCGGTCGGCTCCGGCGGAACACTGGCCGGCGTCGCCTTCGGGCTCAAGGCCAGGAGCAAGGACGTCAAGATCGCGCTCGCCGATCCGCTCGGTGCGGCGCTCTATAGCTTCTACACCAGCGGCGAGCTGAAATCCGAAGGCAGTTCGATCACCGAAGGCATCGGGCAGGGGCGGGTCACCGCCAATCTGGAAGGGTTCACGCCGGATTTCTCCTTTCAGATCCCGGATGAGGACGCGCTGCCGATCGTCTTCGACCTGATCCAGGAGGAAGGCCTGTGCGTCGGCGGCTCGACCGGCATCAACATTGCCGGCGCGATCCGGCTGGCACGTGAGATGGGTCCCGGCCACACCATCGTGACCGTGCTTTGCGACTACGGTACGCGCTATCAGTCGAAATTGTTCAACCCGGAATTCCTGCGTCAAAAGCAGCTGCCGGTGCCGGGCTGGATGGAACAGCCGAGCACAATCTCGGTGCCGTTCGAAAAGGTTGCGTGATGGCTTACAGGACGGATGCCCTGTTTCGCGACCCCTATCTCAGTACGGCTGATGCCGTGGTTGTCGCCGTCAACGACCGTGGCGGCATCATTCTGGACCGGACGATCTTCTATGCCACGTCGGGCGGGCAGCCTGGCGATACGGGCACCCTCGAACGCGCCGACGGCAGCCTGATCGCTGTTGCCGCCACCATCACCGGTGAGACCAAGGATGACATCATCCATGTGCCGCCGCCTGAGCAGGCGGTGCCTGAGGTCGGCGAGCCGGTAAAGCTTGCCCTCAATTGGGAGAGGCGGCATCTGCTGATGCGCATGCACACAGCCTGCCACTTGCTTACCGTCGTCTGCCCGTTCCCGATCACCGGTGCCTCAGTTTCCGAGGACGACAGCCGTATCGATTTCGATATTCCGGATGCCGGCTTCACCAGGGAAGACGTGACGGCCCGGCTGATGGAATTGGTGCGGGCCGACCACCCGGTCTTTGTCAGGCTGATCACCGACGAGGAGTTGGCGGCCAATCCGGGACTGGTGAAATCGAAGAATGTTCGGCCGCCGGTCGGCACGGGCAAGATCCGCTTGGTCTGCATTGGCGAGAACGCCTCGATCGACAGCCAGCCTTGCGGCGGCACTCATGTGAAGAGCACTGGAGAAGTCGGCGAGATACATATCGGCAAGATCGAGAAGAAGGGTCGCGAGAACCGGCGCTTCCGAATACGCTTTGGACCAATGCCGCCGGCCTGATAAACAGCCGGCCTGATAAACAGATTGTCGAAGGCGGGCAGGAGAAGAACAATGGCCGAAGACAGCCCTTTCACCGTCGATGCTGACTGGTTGCAGAAGCGCCTCGGCGAGCCTGGCCTGACCATCGTCGACGCGTCCTGGTATTTGCCGGCGCAGAAACGCGACGCGCGCGCCGAATATGACGCAGCTCACATTCCGGGCGCCCGTTTCCTGGATCACGATGCGATCTCGGATCCTGATTCCCCACTGCCGCACACACTGCCGTCGCCGCAGCATTTCGCCAAATATGTCGGCGCCATGGGCATTTCGGCCGACGACACCATCGTTGTCTATGACGGCCCGGGCTTCTTCTCGGCGCCGCGCGCCTGGTGGATGTTCCGTGTCATGGGGATGTTCCAGGTCTACATATTGGACGGCGGCTTCGATCGCTGGAAAGCGGAGGGACGGCCGGTGACGGCGGAGCCGACGAAGATCGCCCCTTGCGTGTTCCATGCCGACTTCGATGCCGCTCGGGTCGCCAGCCTGGCCGACATGCGCCGGATCGTCGAGACCGGAGAAAGCCAGATCGCCGACGCGCGTTCGCCTGGCCGGTTTGCCGGTACCGAGCCGGAGCCTCGCGCCGGCGTCCGCTCGGGCCATATGCCCGGCGCCCGCAATGCGCCGTTTTCGGCGCTTGCCGAGGATGGCGAGCTGCTGTCGAAAGACCGGTTGCGCAAGGTGATCGAGGACGCCGGCATCGACCTGTCAAAGCCGGTCGTCACCTCTTGCGGCTCAGGCGTTACGGCGGCGGCGATCACGCTGGCGCTCGAGACGCTAGGCCACACCGATAACAGGCTCTACGACGGTTCATGGACCGAATGGGGTGGGCTTGGCGATACGCCCGTCGTGACGGGCAAGGACTGACTGTGATGGAAAACGGCGCGCTTGAAGACATCGAGGTCACGGTGACGTTTCTCGAAATGCATGCGCCGCCGGCCTATTCGCCGCCGCTGCCGTACAACCGCCAGATCGCATTGCTGAAAACCAAGGACATTCCGCTGCATTTCTACCGCTATTTGATGGATCGGGTGGGCCGCAAATGGCACTGGGTCAATGTGCTGAGGCTGAGCGACGAGGAGCTTTCTGCCGGGATCCACCGCGAGGACCGCGATATCAGGGTGCTGTATCTCGACGGATCGCCGGCCGGCTTTTTCGACCTGAAGCCGCATCTGCCGGGAGAAGTGGAACTTGCCTATTTCGGCATGATGGAGCACGCCACCGGCCAGGGCATCGGCCGCTGGTTCCTGAGTGCGGCGATCGACGCCGCCTGGTCGCACGGACCAAGGCGGGTGACGGTGCAGACCTGCACACTCGACCATCCGGCGGCATTGCCGCTCTACCAGAAGCTCGGCTTTGAACCGGTCGCGCAAAAGAAGGAGATGGTGCATCCAATGACCTTCGCCGAACGTGCGGCCAGCGTCATGCGGCCATGATTTTCTCCGCAGACTGAATTTCATCGATGATTCAGCTCGGAGACAAACTGTTGGAGCGTTCGCCACGCATCCAAGGGAACGCGTGGCGCTCGAAATGGCGATGGGAGGATCAATGACGATTCGGGTGGTGATGGCCGGTGCGACCGGCTGGGTCGGCAAGGCACTGGTTCCGGCGATCGGGGCGCAAGGCGACATGGCGCTGGCCGCGGCCGTGTCACGCAGCGGCGCTGGGCAGGATTCAGGCCTGCTGCTCGGCCTGTCGGCAAACGGCATCATCGTTGCCGCCTCGCTGGCCGAGGCAATGGAGGTGCCCTCGGACGTGCTGGTCGACTACACCAAACCGCATGTCGTGAAGGACCATGCGCTGCTGGCCATCGAAAACGGACGGCACGTGGTGATCGGCACCTCGGGGCTGGGTGCGGCCGAGTTCGGCGAGATCGATGCTGCAGCCCGCGCCAATCGTGTCGGCGTCATTGCCGCCGGCAATTTTTCGATCACCGCCACACTGATGAAGCGGTTTGCCCTGATGGCGGCGAAATACGTGCCGGATGTCGAGGTCATCGACTATGCCAGCGCCAGGAAACCCGACGCGCCGTCCGGCACGGCGCGCGAGCTTGCCGAAGCGCTGGCCGATGTCCGCAAGGCTTCGACCGCGCGGCCGGTCTCGGAGGTCTCCGGTGTGCCGGGAACGCGCGGTGCGGCGGTTGGCACGGGTGAGGGGGTGCAGGTGCATGCGCTTCGCCTGCCTTCCTACATCCTGTCCTGCGAAGCGCTGTTCGGCCTGCCCGACGAGCGGCTGACCATCCGCCACGACGCCGGCTCGTCCGCTGCCCCTTATGTGGCCGGGACGCTGCTCGCCATCCGGCGGGTACAGGAGATCACAGGGCTGGTGCGCGGTCTCGACGCGCTGATGGACTGATCCAGATTGGCAGGAATCGGGTGGGAAGCGCTGGCGCAGCGACGTAATTTCCGGTCGACGACATCGGAGATTTCACCATGGCCATCCAGTTCAAGGCCTTACCCACGGAAGGCGTCAGAGCTTTGCAGCGCGGCGGGCCGGACGCCTATGGCCTGATCCCAGAGCGGAAAATATCCGACGGTGACGGCGTGCCTTGCCGCCACTGCCTGAAGAACGTCGCCGCTGGAGAAGCGTACCTTGTCCTGGCTTATCGGCCATTCCCGCAATTGCAGCCTTATGCCGAGACGGGTCCGATCTTCCTGCATGCCGAGCCTTGCGAGCGCGCTGCCGAGGCCGAGGCGCTTCCCGAAATTCTCGAAGGCAGCGACTACATCGTGCGCGGTTACGGCAGCGACGATCGCATCGTCTACGGCAGCGGCGGCGTCATCCCGACGGGCGCTATCGCGGCGCGGGCCGAGAGTTTGTTCGAGCGCGACGATATCGCCTATGTGCATGTTCGCTCGGCACGCAACAACTGCTATCAGTGCCGGATCGAGCGCGCGTGACCGGATCGGTCGCAGCTGTCGTGCGCCTGTCGCAATGTCGCGTTATGGAATGATTGTCGATCGATTTGCCGACCGCGGATGAACCGGCGGGAGATCTCGATATCAGAGGAAGCGGGGCTTTGGCTCCGCTTTTTTGCTGCCTGCATTGTCCCGCTCATTTCGTCACCCGAAAGAAAAAGCCCGCCGGAATGACCGACGGGCTTTGACTGTTGTCTGGACGGCTCGAAAATTAGTTGAACTTGTACTTCGCACCAATGCGAACGGTGTGGAACGAAGGCGTGGAGGTGAGAGTGTCGTCCGGCAGCCCAAGTTCCGACGAGAAATCCTTCTCGGAGAACTGCGAGTAGCGGTACTCGAGGCCGACGGTCACGTTGCTGGACATGGCCGTTTCCAGACCACCACCCACCGAGAAGCCGCTGGAGTCCCAATCGAGGATGTCGCCGATGGGCGAGGACGCATTCAGATCGAAATGCTGCCAGCTGTAACCGCCGAGCACATAGGCAAGTGTCGATTCGTTGACTTTCATGCCGACGCGGGCAAGCACATCGAAGCCGTAATCGGTATCCAGATTGATCGATCCGCCTGGAACTTCCAGCTCGGAAGTCATGCCGGAGTAGCGGGCATCCACCATGACACCTGCGACCCAGCTGCCGAAATCATGGTCATAGCCGACGTTCAATTCGCCGAACACACCTTCGCCGCCGAGCCCGTTGAACTCGAGCCCGCCAAGCGGCGGAACCTCGATCTGATGCACCGATGCACCCGCGCCGGCGGCGCCGCCGACGTAGAAGCCGGTCCAGTTGTAGGCAGGCGCTTCAAAAGAGGCGACGCCGCCATTCTGGGCGCCAAAGCGATAGTTGGCCCCGACCTGGAACGTATGCCGCGACGTGTCGATATTGAGGGCGCCATCCGGCAAACCGAACTCGGAAAGCAGATCATCATTGGTACCGAAGCGGGTATAGCGATACTCAGTCTTGATGGTCCAGTTGCTGTTGATGGCCGTTTCAACGCCGGCTCCGACGAAGTAACCGCTCTGGTCCCAATCCAGGTCAATACCAGCGTTGGTGTCGAGTTCGTATTTCTGCCAGGAATAGCCGCCGAGCACATAGCCCAGCGTGTTCGGCGTGAACAGGTAACCGGCCCGCAGACCAGCGTCGAAACCGTAAGTCTCGCGGACCGAAGCCTCTAGTCCAGCTACGTCGAGCGTGGTTTCAATGTTGCCAATATGGGCGTCCAGGAGTCCGCCGATCAGGAAGCGCGGCGACACCATATAGTCGTAGCCAACGGTCAACTCACCGTATACGCCTTCACCACCAATGCCGTTCAACGAGAAGCCGGGAAGGAAATCGCTGCTGAGCTCGTGGACATTGGCGCCGGCGCCGACGCCAAAGCCAACATAGATGCCACTCCAGTTGAAGGCCGACGTCTCGACGACCGGCACAAGCGCGTCGGCGGCATGAGAAGCCGAACCAAGCGCCAGAACGGAAACTGCGCCAAGAAGAAGAGATTTTGCGAATCGTTTGCTGGTCATTGCCCCTGCCTTTTGAAAAACCCGTCAGCCGTCTAGCACCTGCCCACGCCGGCGGATGTAACAAAAAAGCCACAGGAATGACACATTGCAAGCAAAACGGGTAAAGCCGGTCTGCTGAACGCAAACCGTGAAATTTTCTTGTGGAAAAAAAGAGCCGCCGGGGGCGTCGGCGGCTCTTTCGGGAGAGAATCAGCGGCGGGTTCAGGCGGCGAGAACGGCCTTCGGCTCGACCAACTCATAGCCGAGTGATTCGGCCACCGCGCGGTTGGTGATCTTGCCCTTGTGGACATTGAGGCCGTTGCGCAAATGATG